>NZ_JADQAL010000067.1:0-3451 GCF_022129275.1 Psychrobacter sp. Ps3 | reverse complement strand
AATAAGTTGTCAAGAGATAAATTATTTTATTTTAAATTAATTTAGTAGGCTAGATCATTACTTAATAGCTGCGCTATTAATGTGTTAGTCAGTGGTAAACCACTTTCTGATCCGCCTTCCCTTTCGACTGGGTGGCATTATACGCGCTTTGCTCTGTCCGTCAAGCTTAAATTTGGGTTTATTTTGGTTTGATTCGAACTGTTATAGGTATATGTATAATTATCAATAACTTAAAGTGAAAATTCTTATTTTGTACTCTTAATCTTTTTTATTAGTACTGTTGTTTGCGCGATTGGCTGCCATCGGTGTTATTTGCCCTGATAGTTAAAGCTAAGGTTATGAAGACTTTGTTATGTCATTCCTATATAGATAAGTAATTGACTCTCAACCTTATATATTACCGGTTATAGATGGCTGGTTTTAATCTATAGTTATAAAGCACAACTTAGTGCGCTACCCCTTACTATCTAGTGTTTATAGCTGGTTTTTGCTATAGTAAGCGCTTTATGGCATGGCACGCTTACTTTAGCCTTTAACCTTATTTAAAGTCTAGTTTGCAACACTTATTGATAAATGGCTTCTTACTATTGAGCTTTATAATGGTTATACCTATATAGGAAGCTAAATAATAAGCGTATTGAGTAGTGCCTATCCAATAGACAACAACGATATCTCACAACTTGTGAATACAATTAATGCGGTCTGACGGTCATATGATTGATGGTTGCAATCATCACTGCTAAAGGACCCAAAAAGGTGAATAGATTATGGTAGCGATTACTTTACCCGATGGTAGCGTAAAAGAGTTTGAAGGCAACACCACGGTTATGGAAGTGGCGCAAAGTATTGGCGCAGGACTTGCCAAGGCGACCGTTGCTGGACGCGTAGATGGTCATCTGGTAGATGCCTCCGACCCTATTACCCAAGACGCAGCGGTTGAAATCGTTACCCCAAGAGATGCTGATGGTGTCGATATTATTCGTCACTCCTGCGCGCATCTGCTCGGTCATGCGGTCAAGCAGCTCTACCCTGATGTGAAGATGGTTATTGGCCCTGTGATCGAAGATGGCTTTTATTATGACATCTATAGCGAGACGCCTTTCACGCCTGAGCATATGGAAGCGATAGAAAAACGCATGATGCAGTTGATAAAGCAGGACTACGACGTCATAAAGAAGATAACCCCACGCGATGAAGTGATCAAGATATTTGAAGAGCGCGGTGAGGACTATAAGCTTAAATTAATCAACGATATGCCGGGCGAAGAGGCTTTTGGTCTGTACCATCATCAAGAGTACGTCGATATGTGCCGTGGGCCGCATGTGCCAAACACACGGTTTTTGAAAGTGTTTAAACTCACTAAAATGTCTGGTGCGTATTGGCGCGGTGATGCCAAGAACGAGCAACTGCAGCGTATCTATGGTACAGCGTGGGCAGATAAAAAAGATTTAAAAGCTTATATCCAGCGTATCGAAGAGGCAGAAAAGCGCGATCATCGCAAGATCGGTAAAGCGCTTGATTTGTTTCATATGCAAGAGCAAGCGCCGGGTATGGTGTTTTGGCATGCTAATGGCTGGACCATTTATCAAGTCCTTGAGCAGTATATGCGCAAGGTACAGTACGATAATGGCTATGAAGAGATTAAAACCCCGCAAATCGTTGATCGTAGCTTGTGGGAGCGTTCGGGACATTGGGGTAACTATGCCACCAATATGTTCACCACTTCGAGCGAAAACCGTGATTATGCGGTTAAACCTATGAACTGCCCTTGCCACGTGCAAGTATTCAATCAAGGATTAAAGTCTTATCGTGAGCTGCCACTGCGTATGGCAGAGTTTGGCTCTTGCCACCGTAATGAGCCATCAGGCTCCTTGCACGGTTTGATGCGAGTACGCGGCTTCACTCAAGATGATGCGCATATTTTCTGTACACAAGCACAAATCCAAGAGGAAGTGGCAGAGTTTATTAAGCTAACTTTGGCAGTATATGAAGACTTTGGCTTTGATAATATCATTATGAAGCTCTCCACCCGTCCGGAGAAGCGTGTTGGTAGTGACGAGTCTTGGGACTTTGCCGAAAAGGCACTGGCAGATGCGCTTGATAGTTCAGGTCTCGATTGGGAATATCTACCGGGTGAAGGTGCGTTTTATGGCCCTAAGATTGAGTTTAGTCTCAAAGACAGTTTAGGTCGCGTTTGGCAATGCGGTACCATTCAGGTCGATCCGAATATGCCAGAGCGCCTTGATGCAGAATTTGTCAATGAGCAAAACGAGCGCGAAACCCCTATTATGCTACACCGTGCCATTCTTGGCTCCTTTGAGCGCTTTATCGGTATTTTGATCGAAAACTACGCCGGTTGGATGCCGGTATGGCTTGCCCCGCAGCAAGTAGCTGTGATGAATATCACCGATAAACAAGCAGATGCTTGCGAAAATGTGGTAAAAGAGCTCAAAAACGCAGGTATTCGTGCTGTCAGTGACTTGCGTAACGAAAAGATTGGTTTTAAGATACGAGAGAAAACATTAGAACGTATTCCCTATATGCTAGTATTAGGGGATAAAGAAGTTGAATCGGGCAGTGTCAATGTCCGAACACGTGAAGGTGAGAACCTCGGCGTGATGAGTGTTGATGATTTTATAGCATTAGTACAGACCGCTGTCAGCAAAAAAGGCCGACAGACCCCAAAAACAGATGAGGAGTAATACCTATTAAACAGTCCAACCGTTTAAATATTAATGAAGATATTAACGTCAAAGAAGTCCGTCTAGTCAAAGAAGATGGCGAGCAGATGGGTGTCGTTGATATCGAAACTGCCCTAAATGCGGCACGTGAAGATAATTTAGACTTAGTCGAATTGGTTCCAGATGCCAAACCGCCCGTGTGTAAGATCATGGATTACAAGCACTACCTCTATGATCAAAAGCAAAAGGCAAAAGAGGCGAAGAAGAACCAAAAGCAGACTCAATTAAAAGAGATGAAACTGCGTCCGAGTACTGACGAAGCCGATTATCAGGTCAAACTGCGTAAAATCGTCAGCTTCTTGGAAGATCAGGATAAAGTTAAAGTCAGCATTCGCTTCCGTGGTCGTGAGATGGCACACCAAGAGCTTGGACGTGCACAGCTTGAGCGCATCATCGAAGATACCGCTGAGATCTCTAATGTCGAGCAGCCGCCAAAGATGGAAGGTCGACAGATGGGTATGCTACTAGGCCCCACTAGAAAAAAATAAGCCGATAGCGCCCCTCATTTTATAACGTCTTTGTATTTTTTGACCATCAATATGCGTACGTGTATTGGTGGTTTTTTGCTTTAAGAGCCTATTTTGGCAACCTTTTTTATCAAACTATAACCGAAATGATAAGCAAACCTGAGCCCTTAAGTGTAAGATAAATCATAACTAACCCCAGTTCGGGATAAGCGCTCAAAAAAAAGATAAAAAAAGAAGTCCAAA
>NZ_JADQAL010000022.1:30806-45414 GCF_022129275.1 Psychrobacter sp. Ps3 | reverse complement strand
AGATGTGCTCACGAGTTTGTGGCATTGGGCCGTCAGTTGCTGATACGACTAGGATTGCGCCGTCCATTTGAGCGGCACCGGTGATCATGTTTTTGACATAATCGGCGTGACCTGGGCAATCAACGTGGGCGTAGTGACGAGTTTCGGTGTCATACTCTACGTGTGAGGTGTTGATGGTGATGCCACGTGCTTTTTCTTCTGGGGCTGAGTCAATTGCTGCGTAGTCTTTGGCTTCGCCGCCTGAGGTTTTTGCCGCTACGGTTGCGATTGCGGCAGTTAGTGTGGTTTTACCATGGTCAACGTGTCCGATGGTGCCGACGTTGACGTGGGGCTTGTTGCGTTCAAACTTGGCCTTTGCCATGAGTGTATCCTTTTTTATTGGGGTAAGCTTCTAGGTCTATAATTATGAGATAACTCATATAAAACGACTAAGATAATGCTGACCACATTGAAATAAATGTTTAGAGGTGCACTTAGTGTGCAGATATTATAAGAAAATAACCACCAATAACAAGTCTTTTAACTAATTATTGGTGTATTTCTAATAACTGTATATCTATAACAGTATAGAGGTCTTATATATAAGGGCGCTCTATACTGTCGTAAGCAAGCTAATTACTCGTCATCATTAGAGTTGAACTTAGAGATGATTTCAGCAGCAACAGACTTTGGAATTTCCGCGTACTTTTGGAATTCCATTGAGTAAGTCGCGCGGCCTTGTGACATTGAGCGCATTTGCGTAGCATAACCAAACATCTCAGCTAATGGTACTTCAGCACGGATCTGCTTAGTACCACCAGGCAAGTCTTCCATGCCTTGAACCATACCACGGCGACGGTTTAAATCGCCCATGATGTCGCCCATGTAGTCTTCTGGCGTCTCAACTTCAACTTTCATGACTGGCTCTAGTAGCGCAGGGTTTGCTGCCATAAAGCCTTTTTTGAAAGCCATAGAACCTGCCATTTTGAATGACAATTCATCAGAGTCAACGTCATGGTATGAACCATCGTATAACGTTGCTTTTACGCCAACCACTGGGTAGCCAGCAAGGACGCCGTTTTGCATACGTTCTTGGATACCTTTGTCGACCGCACCGTGATACTCTTTTGGTACCACACCGCCAACAACTTCTTCAGCGAATTCGTACTCAACATCACCTGCTGGATCAAGTGGCTCAAGACGTAACCAAACGTGACCGAATTTACCACGACCACCAGTCTGACGAACGAACTTGCCTTCTTGTTCGACAGTTTCACGAATCGTTTCGCGATAAGCAACTTGCGGTGCACCGATGTTGGCTTCAACATTGAATTCACGCTTCATACGGTCAACCAAGATCTCTAAGTGAAGCTCACCCATACCACTGATGATAGTCTGACCAGACTCTTCGTCAGTATGTACACGGAACGACGGATCTTCTTTTGCCAAGCGGCCTAGAGCGATTGACATTTTTTCTTGGTCGGCTTTAGTCTTTGGCTCAACAGCAAGGCTGATAACTGGATCTGGGAATTCCATACGCTCAAGCGTAATAACGTTTTGTTCATCACATAACGTGTCACCAGTACCAACGTCTTTCATACCGACTAGAGCGGCGATGTCACCAGAGCGGATCTCTTGTAGCTCTTCTTGCGAGTTAGCATGCATCTCAACGATACGGCCGATACGCTCACGCTTCATCTTAACCGGGTTATAAACGCTAGCGCCTTGCTGTACAACGCCTGAGTAAACACGAACGAAGGTTAAGTTACCAACGAACTTGTCATTCATGATCTTAAACGCTAGTGCGGCAAACGGCTGATCATCAGACGCTTCGCGGAAGCCTTCAGACTCTTCTTTATCATCAAGAATACCGCGGATTGCTGGTACATCATGCGGCGCAGGCATATAACGAATAACTGCATCTAGCATTTTTTGGACGCCTTTGTTTTTAAAGGCAGTACCACAAAGCATTGGGATGATTTCGTTAGCGATAGTACGCTCGCGAATAGCGTTATGAATCTCATCTTCAGACAGCTCGCCGTCTTCTAGGTATTTATTCATAAGTTCTTCAGAAGCTTCAGCGGCAGTCTCAACCAACATCTCGCGATATTCTTCTGCTTTAGCTTGCAGCTCGCTTGGGATCTCACGCTCTTCAAACGTCATACCCTGAGTTTCAGTATCCCAATAGATAGCTTTCATAGTGATAAGATCGATAACACCTTCAAAATCTTCTTCTTTACCGATTGGAATAACGACCGGTACTGGGTTACCACCAAGACGAGTTTTCACTTGTTCTACAGCACGATAAAAATCAGCACCAACACGGTCCATCTTATTGACGAACGCTAGACGTGGTACTTTGTACTTGTTTGCCTGACGCCATACAGTTTCAGACTGTGGCTGAACGCCGCCTACTGCACAGTAAACCATGCAAGCGCCATCAAGAACCCGCATAGAACGCTCAACTTCGATGGTGAAGTCAACGTGACCTGGGGTGTCAATGATGTTGATACGGTGTTCATCAAACTGGTTGTCCATACCCTTCCAGAAACAAGTCGTTGCAGCCGAGGTAATAGTGATACCACGCTCCTGCTCTTGCTCCATCCAGTCCATCGTTGCGCCGCCATCATGTACTTCGCCGAGTTGATGGTTTCTACCAGTATAAAATAAAATACGCTCAGTAGTGGTGGTCTTACCAGCATCAATGTGCGCTGAGATACCAATATTGCGATAGCGCTTTAGGGGAGTTTTACGAGCCATAGTATTTTCCTAGGAAAAGTCGTGTATGTATTAATATAGGGTGGTGCTCTACCTCAGAAGTTCAATGAAAACAGTCTCTTAACAGAAATAATCGGCTTTCATGCAGTTCACTTTTATATCGTGCTCAAAGCGATGTCAATTCTATGTAGATAAAAGAGATCATGTGACAAACAAAAGGGTATTAAATTTGAAATACTAGATCTTAAGGATTAACTCTCATCTAGTATCAAAAGATAGCCGCCATCTGGATGGTTATATCTTAACTGCGTTGTGAAAGGCAGTTAAGTACATCACTATAGTGATGGCGGTAATCAATAGAATAAACAAAGTAAAAACGAATACTTAACCACTATAAATGGTTGAAAAAGCATCAACAAATTAGAAGCGGTAGTGTGAGAACGCTTTGTTGGCATCAGCCATACGGTGAACTTCATCACGCTTCTTCATAGCATTGCCTTTACCTTCTGAGGCATCGCTTAGCTCACCGGCAAGGCGTAAAGCCATAGATTTTTCAGAACGCTTAGCAGCGGCTTCCGCTAACCAACGCATAGCCAAGGCAGTACGACGGGAGGGGCGTACTTCCATTGGTACTTGGTAGGTTGCACCACCAACACGGCGAGCTTTTACTTCGACCATTGGGCGAACGTTTTCTAGCACTTCTTCGAAGAAAGATACTGGATCTTCGATGTTACGCTTTTCGCTTACCGTCTCAAGAGCACCATATACGATACGCTCAGCAGTAGATTTTTTACCATCGTTCATCACGTGGTTGATGAATTTGGCGATAGTTTGGCTACCAAACTTAGGATCCGGTAGGATCTCACGGGTAGCTACGACGCGACGTCTTGGCATAATAAATTTCCTTGTCTTCAGGAGAGTCTGACATTCATAATCTCAAGCTGCATCTATAAGAGCAGAGCTATCCATTATCAGTCAGCCTTACTGCATAGTGGTATGTTTAATAGCAAAATCACTGAGTGAGTTTTGTCTAGTAACACCAAACCTATGCACAGTTAAATGGGTAATGCAAAAAGCTCAGCTTACATTAAGCTTTTGGCTTTTTGGCACCGTACTTAGAACGACCTTGCTTACGGTCTTTTACGCCTGCGCAGTCAAGTGCACCGCGAACGGTGTGATAACGTACACCTGGTAGATCTTTTACACGACCACCACGGATAAGCACAACGCTGTGCTCTTGTAGGTTATGACCTTCGCCGCCGATATAGCTTGATACTTCATAACCTGAAGTTAAGCGAACACGGCATACTTTACGCATAGCTGAGTTAGGTTTTTTTGGTGTAGTCGTATAAACACGAGTACATACACCGCGGCGCTGTGGGCACGCTTGCAACGCAGGAACTTTTGACTTTTCCTTGATGGTTTTGCGACCCTTACGAATCAATTGGTTAGTTGTTGCCATAAGGCATCCTTCTCCCGTTTGGTATAAAACAAAAAAATGGGCCAATCTGCCGAGCAATCCACGATAATCGTAAATATTGGCAGTACCCATTTTTAGGACAGTATATTATAAAGAGTTGTTGCTGCTATTTCAACTACTTATCAGCGATTTCACTTTACAACTATTCTTGAATGTGCAATAAGTCTTTAACCTGTAATAAGCTAAATTAACTTGTCCATACTAAATGGCGATACTGAGCTATTTTTCAAGAGCGGTAACGATATTACCAACCATATCCTACCTTTAGCCCTTTTATTCATCAGTATCGCCTTTTGGCTTAGTGTCTGTTTTAGCACCTACATGAATCTGCTAAAGCTACTTATTGGCTTGAGCTTGTTGCTTATCTTGCTTAGCCTCATCGCTCTTGGCATTATTATCAGTTTTTTTATCATCTGCACCGCTCTTATCGTTAGTTTGCTTGTTATCGTCTGACGTCTTAGCAGATTCTTTGTCGCTTTGCTTATCTTGCTCAGTCTTGTCTTTTTTATTGCTATCAGAGGTTTCAACTTTAGCTTCGCTGCCACTGTCATCGGTAATGGCTTTATTAGCAAGCTTAGGCTCAGGCCCGAAGGTCGCTTGTGCTACGCCAATGACTTCGTCAATTAAGCTACTGTTATAACGCATACCAACAATGACAGCAGTCGCTGGCAAAAAGCGGCGCAACCAAGATAGATTAATTTGATCTAAATCGATACCCACTTGTCCGGCGATATTATCGACTTGTTCGGCGTAGTAATTGACGTTTTTATTTTTTAGACCTAAGTTTTGCAGCTCGTTATGCAAACCGCGGCTTTGTGCATTATCAAGTAACTGTTTACCTACGCCAATACCTGCAAGCAGAGCCTGCTTTTCTTGCATTTTACTCAGATCGGCTGCAGAGAGTAGCTCATAAGCCATCTTTACCCCTTGCTTGCCAGTCAACGGCTTATCATAAACGGCAGCGAGCTGATACACGGTGCGTAGTGATACTAATAATAGCCATAAAGTATCGGCGAGCAAACCTGGCAGACCTGCAAGACCAGTAATACCGCCTAATGTCGCTAAAGCACGGTTTTGGTTAGCGATATCAGTGGCAAGTGCGTAGCGCTGCTCCTCATCTAAGCTCGATATATCCGCAAAACGATGCTCGTTGGGTAGATCTAAATGACTCCAACTAGCAGCAAGGTTGGCAATTTGTGCAAAGGCGCTATCGATAGTTGATTGAAAAAGACTATTAGGCACTATCTTTTTGGCATACTTACCATAAGTGGCAAAACGCGTACCGATCAGCTGCTGGGTGGCCTTTAGTGTCTGCTCACGAAATAGGTCTTGCTGATAATCTTCATCACCTAAATTAACGGCTTTATATTGACGCGGCTTGCCTGCCTTGGCGTTCGCGCTATCGATAAAAGCGCCCATACGCTCAAGATTATCACGAGTGAAATGACCGATAGTACTAATACCTTTAGAGAGGGTGTTACGCTTTGCCATAGTTATGTCCTTAAATTGACAGGGTTAGTAAGCAGAATGTTATTGTTAGCACCTATTATTTTATAGGGTAAGTGCTCTATATTTTGAGCTTTTATAGCTTAACCTTTAATAAGCTTGTAAATTAAAAGATTAGAGGCTTTACTACAGTTACATTTATTAGAGTAGCTAATTCTCATAATGGCTGTCAGTGTGAACAATGTTATTGAGAACATACAGTTTGTATCTTCTACTTTCTGTTAACGCCTTTATAGTAGGTCATAATCAATAACTAACAATGATCTTAACAAAGCTGACCAGTTTGAGTTTTAACGTCTGACAATTCACTATTAATCAAACATACTTATCAGTCAGTAAAATATATTGCATATCTTGTGCATCATTATAGTCGGAACTAAGGTATCATTGTATGACTTTATCTGAGGTTCAGATTGGGTTGGATTGTGAATAATCTAGCTGACAAATAGTCTTGTACAACCGATCTGAAAATCGTAAAAACACCATTATTACAAGGAATAGAATATGCGCCGAGTGGTTATTACAGGAGCTGGGATCGTCTCTTGCATCGGTCACGATTTGGCCCGCGTTACTCAGTCTCTAAAAGAAGGACAATCTGGTATCACCTTCAATGAGTCCTATGCCGAGCATGGATTTAAGTCGCAAGTGAGCGGTAGTATCGACAAAACGGCATTAGATACCGCCAAGATCGATCGTAAGCTCAAGCGCTTTTTTAGCGATGCTAGCCTCTATGCTTATGTCAGCGCCTTAGACGCTATCGAGCAATCAGGCTTATCTCTTGAGACGATTAATAACAATCCGCGTGTGGCCTTAGTCGCCAGCTCAGGTGGCGCCTCGACCGAGAGTATCGTCAACGCAGTAGAGGCCATGCGCGAAAAAGGTCTGCGCGGTGTTGGCGCTATGGCAGTACCCAAAACGATGGGCAGCTCAGTCTCCGCGGCATTAGCAACTGGCCTGAAGATTCAAGGTGTCTCCTACTCTCTTACCTCTGCTTGCGCCACCTCAACGCACTGTATCGGTCATGCCGCTGAGCTCATTCAGCTCGGCAAAGCAGATGTGGTGCTTGCAGGCGGTAGTGAGGCGGAGCACTGGACGCAGTCTTGTATGTTCGATGCGATGGGCGCAGTTAGCACCCAGTATAACGATGCACCAAAGCTGGCTTCTCGTGCTTATGACAAAGACCGTGATGGCTTTGTGATTGCTGCTGGCGGCGCGATGCTAGTGGTTGAGAGCCTTGAGCACGCGACCGCACGCGGCGCTCATATCTTAGCCGAGATCGTCGGTTATGGCGCAAGCTCCGATGGAGCGCAGATGGTCGCGCCTAGCGGTGAGGGTGCGGTACGCTGCATGCAACAAGCGCTGAATGACGCAGGTTTAAAGAGCGTCGATTATATCAATACTCATGGTACGAGCACGCCGCTAGGGGATATCACTGAACTGCAAGCTATCGCCAAAGTATTCGGTGGCGATATCAGTCAAGTCCCGCCGATAAGCTCTACTAAATCCATGACCGGTCATAGCTTAGGCGCAGTCGGCGCGCAAGAGCTGATTTACTGCTTGTTGATGCTGAAAGAAGGCTTTATCGCCCCAAGCATCAATGTCGACACTCTAGATGAAGACGCTACTGGTTTCGATATCGTCACCCAAAAGCGTGAAACCAAGCTCAAGACATTGATGAGTAATAGCTTCGGTTTTGGCGGTACCAATGCAACTTTGATTATTAAAAAATTTACTGCTTAATTTATGAGTACTGAACACCCTACAATCAATGCAGCGCCCAATGAGACGCCAGCTATGTTTAATCATAGCTGGCGTTTTGGCGACTTGTGTGCCGCAGAGTTACTGCCTGTACTACAGCAGCATCTAATAGCCAAAGACAGCGCGGCAAACTGGCAACTGGTTTGGCTCGCTAATGACGACGAGCCAGTCATCGGTCTACTACCTAAAGTCAGCTGGCAGCTTTATTTTGCGCCAGATTCGCAAGCAACTTATCAGCTGATGCAAACGTTTCGCGACGATTCTATGACGTCAACTGTAGCAAACATCACTTATGAGGCTTGGCAACAGCAGCTCATCGATTATTGTAGAGATTATGAGAAAGTGGAAAAAAGGCGAAAAAAAGTAGCGCAAACTACCTCAAGCTCGCCGCGCTATCATCATGGCCTCATTGGATTTATCGGTTATGACATCGCCGCGCAGGACTTAAGCCCAGCGGTCACTATGACAAATGCTGAGTCGCCGCTTGCTGCACTCGGTCATTATGATATCTATTTAACTAGAAATGTAGACAACAATATAAACAACAAAGCTAATGGGACAATCTGGTCGCTAAGCTGCAAATCGACTGACAACTCAGACAAGGCAATAAAAGACAACCACTTAGAGCAGCTCGTCTCTTATCTTAATGCTTTAGAACATAAGCTTACTAAACATGGTCAAGCGGAAACCTTATCTGAGCACAAAGAGTTGAGTCAGCTGTATCCGCTATTAACCCCTTTAAAGCTGACACCTCAGTGGCAAAAAAGTGACTATAAACAAGCGTTTGCGCAAACCCAGCACTACCTGCAGCAAGGCGACTGCTATCAAATCAATCTGACCCAAGCTTGGCAAGGGCAGTTAGCATCTTCGGCAAATAATGAGCAAGATCTGACAACAACACTAAGCTTAATGGACTATCTGCCAAGCTTACAGCGTAATACACAAGCGCCTTTTGCCGGTTATATGAGCGTCAACTCTTTAAACAACGATTCGCTAAATCAAGCAGATTTTGAATTACTAAGCTGCTCACCAGAGTTGTTTTTTACCTTTAGTAAAGACGCTATTAGCGACAAGCACGCCATCACCACTAAGCCGATAAAAGGTACCATGCCGCGCGGTATCACTACGGAGGAAGATGCAACCTTTAAACAGCAGCTTTTAAGCAGCGATAAAGATCGCGCTGAAAATGTGATGATCGTCGACTTACTACGCAACGACTTGGGAAAATACGCTAAAACAGGCTCAGTAAAAGTACCGCAGTTATTTGCTATTGAGAGCTTTAGTAATGTTCATCACATGGTCAGCACTATCACCGCTGAGCTAAAGGCAGACACCCATCCGCTAGCGGTATTATTTGGCAGTCTGCCGGCAGGCTCCATCACCGGTACCCCTAAAAGACGCGCGGTTGAGATTATATCGGAGCTAGAAATAGCGCCGCGTGGCGCATATTGTGGCACTATGGGTTATATGAATTTCGATGGTAGTGGGCAATGGAATGTGCTGATTCGCACCTTGCAGGCCGCAAGGCTAGAAGACGGTAGTAAATCCGTGCGTTTGTGGGCAGGTGGCGGTATTACGGTTGCCTCAGATATAGACGCTGAGTATCAAGAGTGCTTAGATAAAGTGGGCAACCTGCTTGCAGTATTGGCGCAAGCGGATTGCTCATAAAGACTTATCTTAATAGACAAACTCAGTGCTTTTATTGAGCCGCTAGCTCCTTTAGTGCGGTAATAAGACGCTGTTGCTGCTCAGCGGTTCCTACCGTAATACGCAGATACTCTTGTATACGCGGCGTATCAAAGTGTCTGACAATAATGCCTTGCTCGCGTAACGCGCTTGCTATACCGATAGCGTCACCATCATGAGGACGCGCAAAGACAAAGTTGGCCTGTGATGGCAACACCTCAAAACCTAAAGCCTTCAATTCGGCAGTCAAAGAATGACGCAAATCAATCACTTGCTGACAAGTCTGCTCAAAGTACTCGGTATCTAAAACACTAGCTCTCGCGCCAGCTTGTGCCAGCTTATCTAACGGATAGCTATTGAAGCTATTCTTCATGCGTGTTAACGCTTCAACTAACGAAGGGTTACCAAAGGCCATCCCTACTCTGAGGCCAGCGAGCGAGCGTGACTTTGAGAAGGTTTGAGTCACTAATACATTATCTAGCTCGTTAATCAGGCTCACCGCCGAAACGGTCGCGCCAGCTTGTGCAAAATCAATATAAGCTTCATCTATGACAATAGTGGCATTGGGATGCTCGCTCGCAAGCTTACGAATATCTGCAAGCGAAAGTAACAAGCCGGTTGGCGCATTAGGGTTAGCAATGATGATACCACTGCAAGGCTGACGATACGCATCAGGATCAATACTAAAATCCGCTTCTAGCGCGATCTTTACCAACTCAACTCCAAAAGTCTGGGCATATACTGGATAAAAACTATAGCTGATATCCGGCGCTAGCAGTGGCCGCTCTTTCATAAAAAAACTGGCAAATATTAACGCCAGCACTTCATCAGAGCCATTACCGACGAAGACTTGATTGATATCTAGGTCATAAGCTCTCGCTAAAGCGCCACGTAAGTCGTCAGATTCAGGCGCAGGATATAAGCGCAGCTCTTCAGCTTGCTGGGTAAGTACGGCGCTGATTGCTGCAGCAACTTTTGGTGAAGGCGGAAATGGGTTTTCGTTGGTATTAAGCTTACATAAGTTATTGTGCTGCGGCTGCTCACCGGGAATGTAAGGTGATAAATTACGCGCTTTACCGGACCATAGCCTAGTATCTACTTTTAATTCACTCATAAATTACCTTACTCTTATTCTACTCTAACAACCCTGTTACCCATATCGTAACACTGTTAGAAATCCTCAATTAATAAACAAGTTAAAATTAGCGCTGGTTTGACGACTTTTTTTAGTTTTAGATCGTTTATTATATCTATTATTACGTTTGTATTTTTGCGCTATTATTCAACTATTGATAAAGCCTTACTGGTAACGATAACGAGCCGAGCGCGCATGCGCTTCTAAATCTTCACGCTGCGCTAAGATATCAGCAGTCTGGGCTAAGGGCTTACTGCCGCCTTCACTGCAATAAATGATAGAAGATTTTTTTTGAAAATCATACACCCCTAGCGGTGATGAAAATCTCGCCGTGCCTGAAGTCGGCAAGACATGATTAGGTCCTGCGCAGTAGTCACCAATGGCCTCTGGCGTGTGACGACCCATAAATATTGCCCCTGCATGACGCACCTCATTAAGCAGGCTATCTGGATCATCAACAGACAGCTCTAAGTGCTCAGGTGCAATACGGTTAATCAGCGCCATACCATCTTGTCTATCTTTGACCAGTATCAAAGCGCCGCGGCTTTTGAGAGAGTCGCGCGCGATATCAGCTTTAGGTAACTCTGCTAGCGCCTTGTCAATCTCCGCCGCAACTTCAGCTAACTGCTCACTACTCGTAGTGACAAAGATAGCTTGGGCAATACGGTCATGCTCAGCCTGCGATAATAAGTCCATCGCAAGCCAGTCTGCGCGATCAGCCGCCTCGCCTTCGGCATAAACCAGCACCTCAGAGGGACCGGCAATCATATCGATACCCACTTGACCGAAGACGGCACGCTTCGCCGCGGCAACATATTTGTTACCCGGTCCGGTGATTTTATCTACTTGCGGAATGGTTTCAGTACCATAAGCTAGAGCAGCTACCGCCTGCGCTCCTCCTACCGTAAAGACCCGATCCACTTCTGCTAAATGCGCAGCGGCTAGTACCAAAGGATTGAGCACACCATTAGGCGCAGGTACCACCATAATGACTTCTTTAACGCCTGCGACTTTTGCAGGAATAGCATTCATAAGTACTGAGGAAGGATAGGAGGCTAAGCCGCCAGGAACATAAATGCCAACGCGATCAAGCGGCGTGACTTTTTGGCCCAAACGATTACCTAGCTCGTCTTCATAGTGCCAACTGTCTTGTACTTGGCGCTCATGAAACGTCTTCACTCGCGTGGCGGCCGTGTTCAGCGCTTCTTTTACTTCAGTATCAAGCGTGGTAAAAGCTTTTACTAAAGCTTCTTGTGAGACTTCAAGCTCTGCCATTGTGGCTGCAGGATGTTGATCAAATTTTTGCGTTAACGCTAATACTTCACTATCGCCATGAGCACGCACCTGCGCGATAATATCATCAACCGTCTGTAATAAATCGCCGTCATTGACGGTCTCAAAAGCAAGCAAGGTAGATAGCTGCTGCTCAAAGTCGCTATCTTGCGTCGTCATCTGGCGCATAACTGAATCCTATAGTTGGTACACTTCAAAACCGGTTTAGGGCTACTGTAATAAATTTTTGCAGAGCCTATAAAAAAGCGAGTAGAGTAAAACTAGTGTAGCACGCCCTATATACGATGAGCCACTAAACGGGTTGCGACGCTTCAATAATAAGGTTTGATATTATTAATGGCTACAACCTTTAATGGCTAAAACCTTGTCAAGAGGTGGCTTTTATACTCTCTTTAAAACTATCTAAAATAGGCTCAAGTAAGGCAAATTTGCGCTTATAACTGACTTGATTGACGATCAGCCGCGAGGACACGTCACAGATATGATCGCGTGGCTCAAGACCGTTTGCAATCAAAGTATTACCAGTGTCGACCACATCGACGATCAAATCGCCCAAACCAACTAAAGGCGCAAGCTCCATCGAGCCATAGAGCTTGATGACATCGACTTGCTGGCCTTGACTGGCAAAATAAGCGCGCGCAACATTGACATACTTAGTAGCGATGCGTAAACGGCGATTGGGTAAAGTAGCGCCTTTAACGCCAGCGGTCATCAGCTTGCACTGCGCAATGCGTAAGTCTAAAAGCTCATAGACATGATTGGCACCATGCTCAAGCAAGACGTCTTTACCCGCTACCCCAAAGTCAGCGGCACCATGCTCTACATAAGTCGGTACATCACTTGCTCGCAATATTAGAACGCGCACATTTGGATGAGTGGTTGGAAAAATAAGCTTGCGCGAGGCACTAGGGTCTTCTAACAAGTCCACCCCTGCGGCTTGTAACAGCGGCATAGTTTCATCAAGAATACGGCCTTTAGAAAGCGCTAAAGTCAGACCATTAAACTCATTATCCACTTCGTTCAATAAAGCGTTATCTTGCTGTTTTTGATTATTTCCAGTCATAATTTTCAGTCATAGTATTTATAGAGTTTCGATAACATTTAAGCAATTAATATCAATGTTATACATTCAGCGTCGACTAAAGGGTCTTCTATAGCAGTCTTATGGACTGTCCTTCAGTCAGCTTTTTATTATCAATATCAGTCGTTGCTGTTGATACGCTCGATGTTAACGCCTAAAGCGCGTAGTTTATTTTCGACATCTTCATAACCGCGATCAATATGATAAATACGGTCAATCAGGCTTTCACCTTCCGCTGACGCCGCCGCCATCACAAGCGACATAGAGGCACGCAGATCGGTTGCCATCACCGGCGCTGCGGTGAAATTCTCAACGCCTTTGACTACTGCTGTATGGCCATCAACTTGGATGGAGGCGCCCAAACGGTTGAGCTCTGGCACGTGCATATAGCGATTCTCAAAGATATTTTCAATAAAGGTACTTGTACCATCAGCAAGACAGGATATCGCCATGAGCTGAGCTTGCATATCGGTAGGAAAGCCTGGATGCGGCTGGGTACGAATATTAACCGGCTGCGGACGCATACTCATCTGCGCGCGAATCCAGTCATCGCCTGTGGTAATGATAGCGCCCATCGACTCAAACTTCTCGAGTACAGGAATCAACAATGCAGCTGATGTTTTTTTGGCTAATACATCACCGCGCGTCATCAATGCACCGGCTAGATAAGAACCAGTCTCGATACGATCAGGCACCACCGAATACTCGCAGCCATGCAGGCGCTCAACGCCTTCAATGGTCATCGTCGCGGTGCCAATACCGCTTATTTTTGCGCCCATTGCTACAAGCATATTGGCCAAATCGACCACTTCTGGTTCGAGTGCACAGTTACCAAGCACTGTCGTTCCTTTGGCCAAAGCGGCTGCCATAATGACGTTCTCAGTACCGCCAACGGTCACCATATCGAACGAAAAATTACAGCCGATCAGCTTGCCGCCTTTTGGCGCTTGCGCTTTGACATAGCCATTTTCGACACTAATCTCAGCTCCCATCGCTTCAAAGGCTTTTAGATGCTGATCGACCGGGCGCGAACCAATCGCACAGCCCCCTGGCAAAGATACTTCAGCTTCACCAAAACGAGCAAGCAGTGGCCCCAACACCAAGATAGAGGCGCGCATCGTTTTCACTAAGTCATATGGCGCATAGAAATTATCTATGCTCGCAGTATCACAAGTCACCGTATCGCCATCTTTATGGATATCGATTCCCATACCACCGATTAGCCGAACCAAGGTGCGCACATCTTGTAAGGAAGGCACATTGTGCAGAGTCGTTGGTGTTTCGGCTAATATCATCGCCGCCAATAACGGCAAAGCGGCATTTTTAGCACCGGAGATAGTAACTTCACCTGCGATACGACTGCTGCCGGTAATTAAGAATTGATCCATAAAATGATAACCTAAGGGTAATTATAATAATAAGTAAAAGACACTAAAAAGAGCTTATGAATGTCAGCTAGTACGCTGAATGAATAAGCTAATTTAGGTGCGGCGCTTTAGCCTTTGGACTGCACTTCCCACTCGCTTGGCGTCAAGGCTTGAATATTGAGCGCATGTATATCACCGCTTGCAATCTTGTCATTAACTAGAGCATAGATAGCTTGTTGGCGCTGTACAGTACGCTTGCCCTCAAAGCTTGCATCCACCACGCGTACATCAAACTTATTACCTTGATTGGCAGCTTGAATAAAAGCGTCTGGATAGTGCTGTTGTAAAAATGCGATTAAATCATCAGCGTTCATGCTCATAACGTATCCTGTATTATTTAAGAAGTGTTATTTCAGTATTTTTATTGGGCGTGCGACATTATAACAAGAGTTTGACTCTCTTACAGTATTGTCTAGCACACTATTATCAAGCAGTAATTATTCGACCCGCTAGCTATCAGCGGCGTATAAAACAACACCGTTAGCTAGCGCTGAAGCACTCAAACCATGTGCGATTTTATCAATAGGCTTAGAAGGCTTAGGTTT
>NZ_JADQAL010000022.1:0-30706 GCF_022129275.1 Psychrobacter sp. Ps3 | reverse complement strand
TTAATTCAGGTTTTTAATTCAGGTTTTTAATTCAGGTTTTTAATTCAGGTTTTTAATTCAGGTTTTTAGTTTAGCTGTTTGTCTAAGTAGCCCAACACCTGCGCCCGCACATCATTGACCCAGCGCAGTGGTGGCGCCATCGCCCCAATACTAGTGGCGTGACTCGCACCCTTGATCACGCCGTTTTCAACCGCAGCGCCGTAGTCTTTTAGCGCCTGAGTCATCTTCACTGTATTGGTGTCATGAACGGTTTCATCATTCTCGGCGGTCAATAATAAATAAGGCGGCTGAGGACCTTTAAGCTGTCGATCAGGCATCACCTCATCGGGGGTGGCATCATTGGCAAAGGCGCTCGAGCCGCCATACTTGCGAAAGTCGTAGCTATAAGGTCCGGCGATACCGATAACAGCGGCGATATCGTCTGGGCTCACACCGTAAGGCGATAAAAAATCCTCGTTGGACATAGCCGCGACTACATTGAACGCGCCAGCTGAGTGTCCGATCACCGCTAAGCGCTGTGGATCTGCATGCAAGCTGGCAGCATTGTTATAACTCCACGCGACAGCTTGCGCGGTGTCTTCTACAAAATCAGGATAGACGTGCTTGGGCGCTTTGCGATAATTAATCACTGCTGTGACATAACCGGCCTGAGCTAAGCTTTGACCGACAAAGGCATATTCTTCTTTACTACCACTTTCCCACGAGCCGCCATGGACAAAGACGACCATAGGATAAGTCTGGGCAATCTCTTGCTGAGCCCTCATCGCTTGCGCTAAGGGCTTAGGGTAGTAAACATCTAAGTCCTGCGCTGACTCATCACCATATAAGATGTCTTTACTGACCGTAACACCGCCGCTCGCAGTCAGACCGTTGACTATCGCCAATGCGGATAGCGCTTGTGCTTGTTGAGTAGCTAGCATCACACCGCCAAACAAGGTCGCGGCCGTCACTCCCATTTTGACGAGCTTAAATTGACGTGACGGTTTAGACGGGTCACTCGCTGATTGGGGCGTATCGGCTGGCTGCTTCATGGTCTACTGTCCTGTTATTCTGGGTTTATCCGTTAAGGTTGAGAAAATAGATTTTCTTATTCTTGCACTTTTGAAAATACTGAACTGCGAGCTTTAAAAGATTATCATCTCAATGACAGTAAACAGCTTAAGGGTTAAAGGTGATGATGTCAGATAAATCCTGTGATAATGGTTAGCATTCTTGTGAAAACAACACTTTAAAGCTGCCAGTCAAATGGTAGGAACATATCGTCAATGTTCAGATTATACTAGCGGCTACTGGTCTTGATACAGATCAATATAAGGACTAGAGGATCTAGGCGCTGCCGGCGTCTCTACAGGAGCGTTAATAGGCTGCGCATTATCAGGGGTAGGCTCAATAATCGCGCTATTAGTAGAGACTGGCGCTGGAGTCCTAATAACTGCGGTGGCTTGCGGTATCGTGACATTTACGTTATTCGTCAAAGTCGGGTCAGTCATAATGTCCTCACCACTGATAGTCGCGCCTATATCATTGACTAAGGTCGTAAATAGCACAAGCTCTGTGATACCGGCTGTATCATTAGCAATATCGATCAAGTTACTTTGCTGCGTTGGCGTCATACGGCCCATGATATACACCACGCCGTTATTGGAGACCGCTTTGAGCTGCGAGGATTTTACCCCATCGCTCGCCGCGACTTTCGCCAGTAGCTTGGAGGTGATATAGCCATCTTGCACGGTTGAGCTAT
The DNA here is from genome assembly GCF_022129275.1 of Psychrobacter sp. Ps3. Taxonomy (NCBI): domain Bacteria; kingdom Pseudomonadati; phylum Pseudomonadota; class Gammaproteobacteria; order Moraxellales; family Moraxellaceae; genus Psychrobacter; species Psychrobacter sp. Ps3. The sequence goes on along the minus strand of NZ_JADQAL010000022.1, from coordinate 28,965 downwards.
AACCGCGAGCGACACTGACGTTTAGCTCATTATAGACTTTACGCACGTCAGGCATCGACTTGACGACTTGCTCTATTTGCGTTTTGAGCGCCTCAGTAGGAACTTCCCCGCTCAGCAGCACTTCACTGTTGAAGCTATCTATACTCATCCGGCTGTTTTGCTGCAAATCTTGTTGTAAACCGTAGACATTAATTTTGGCCGTGTGCTCTATACTACGATCGAGCAGGCGCTGCGGAATAGTACGCTCAGTGACCGGTACGCCATAAGTACCATTAGTACTATTGGTTAGATAGTTAGTCGTACAGCCGGTTATCGCCAAGCTAGCCATCACTAAGCTTGTCATCATCATCTTGGCACACGTTTGACGACTTACTTGATGACTTAGAGCGTTTGAGAGAGCAGTGAGCGGGGACATCCTTATCATTATTGACCTCTTGGTGCATGATTGTTAAGCGTAATTGTTAGGCGTGATAGATACGATTTTATGATTTGCATAAGCCTTTAAGAGTCTAGCTACTTTACTTAATTTTCGCCGTGAGTAGTTAGGTTTTTGGTAACGATATCTGTTAGCGACTTAACTTATAGCCCTTATATTATAGTACTTGATGAAAGACTTTTCATCGCAAGCACTGATGACTAAATGTTGATGGCTAGGCGTTACTAAACAGGTATTTGGCTACCAAGCCTGTGCTGTAAAGGCCCCTTGTAGCCATTCTGGCCTCGCACTGTACGCCGCGCCTCTTGGCTTATTATAATTATCAGTCGTATTCGTATTATAAGCAATGACATCAAAACGGCACTCATAATTGGCATAGTTGGGATGTTGCTGTAAAAAATACTTGGCGGTCTTAACAATCCTATTACGCTTAGCCGCTGTTATGCTAAGCGCGGCATCACCAAAGTCAGATACTCGGCGCTGACGCACTTCGATAAACACTAAAGTCGACCAAGCTTTACCCGTCTCTAGCATCACTAAATCAAGCTCACCTACTTTGGGCTGTTGCCAGTTCTGAGTAATCAAGATAAGCCCTTTTGCTTGCAGAAACTCACACGCTTGCCGCTCATAATGACTGCCTTGGCGCTGCTTGGGCGAGGTCAATAATAGCGGTTTATGTTCTGGTTTTTTATTGGGCTTTTTATCGCTCATAGCCTTGATTAGTCTGCGCAACATTTCAGAATTATCATAGCACAACATGCTAAACTAGCTAGGTTTTACCGTTTTTACTTTTGCTAAGCGGCACTACTTGCCCATAAGTTTAACTTTTTATTCTAATGATCTATAACGATTTGAGGTTCTCATGTCCACCCTTACAAAGATGCCAGCGTGTTTGTACATCGTTGCCACCCCTATAGGCAATCTTGCTGACATGACTGCGCATGCCATTGATATCTTAAAACAAGTCGATATCATCGCCTGCGAAGACACTCGCACCTCAGGTAAGCTGTTGTCACATTTCGGTATCGACACTAAAGCTGACAAGGCCAATGAGAGTGATGATAATCGTAAGAATGATAAGACAGAAGCACTCGTACAAAGCGACACACATAAAAAAGGCCATAATAAACTTTGGGCCTATCACGAACATAATAGCGCGATTCAAACGCCCAAAATCATTGAGATGATCGAGCAAGGTCACAGTGTCGCGCTAATCAGCGATGCCGGTACGCCTTTGGTCAGTGACCCCGGCTATCAATTGGTACAGGCCGCTCATGATGCTGGCGTTACTGTCTCCCCTATCGTTGGCGCCTCTGCGGCTATCGCTGCGCTCTCGGTCGCAGGTCTGCCCTCCGATAGATTTAGCTTCATTGGCTTTTTAAATGCCAAAACTCATGGCCGTCAAAAGCAGCTAGAGGCACTAAAAGCGCGGACAGAAACCTTAATATTTTATGAAGCGCCGCATCGTATTGTCGCAAGCTTGAGCGATATGGCCGCAGTATTTGGTCATGATCGCGCCGTCACTTTTTGCCGTGAGCTGACCAAAACTTTTGAGACAGTGCATAAAACGACGCTTGGCGATTTGGTTGAGTTTGTCAAAGCCGATGATAATCAGCAGCGCGGTGAAATAGTCGTCGTTGTCGCAGGTAAGGCTAGCGCTCAAGATAGCGACGACATGAGTATCCATGATGCGCTATTAGTGCGCCTACTCAAAGACTTGTCCGTAAAAAAATCGGCAAGCTTGGCCTCCGATATCACTGGCGTCAAAAAAAATGCCTTATATCAGCGTTTACTTGAGCTACAAGCTTAGCGTCCGTTACCATAACAACAGTCTGTATTTATATGCGTTTGTTTTAAAATAGCGCTCTAGCATTCAATTAGGAGAAGTAAGCCATGTACGATGTGATAGCAATAGGCAATGCATTGGTCGATCACGAATATGTGTTGAGCGATGCTGCCTTAGAAGAGACGGAATTAACCAAAGGCAACATGACGCTCGCGGCGTTTGAAGAGCAGCAGCAATTGCTGGCTTACTTTCAGTTGGCTGATATCGAACCGTCAAAACAAGCGGGCGGCGGCTCAGCGGCTAATGCTATGTATGCCTTTGCAAGCCTTGGCGGCAAACCTTTTTATGCCTGCCGCGTCGGCGATGATGAAGCCGGACAATTCTACTTAGAGGACTTACATAACGCCGGCGTTGCCACCTCAGAGCGCTCGATACATAAAGGCGGCGTCACCGGCTCCTGCGTGGTAGCGGTGACCGATGATGGCGAGCGTACCATGCAGACTTATCTTGGTACCTCTGCTGATATCAGCGAGGAAAACGTCAACTTTGAGGCACTAACCAAGGCGGATTGGCTCTATTTAGAAGGCTATCTTGCCATGTCAGAAGGTATTCAGCTGGCTATGACTAAGCTGCGCCAACAGGCCGGTATTCATAACGCTAAAATAGCCGTCAGTTTCGCCGACCCTGCGGTAGTGAAGTTTGCCAAAGAAGGCCTACTTAATATGCTGGGTAATAAAGTTGCGGTGATATTTTGTAATAGCGAAGAGGCCAAGCTCTTCACCGAAAAAAAGCAAATCAAGGCCGCCGCTCGCGCACTTCTGAGCTACTGCCAAATTGCGGTAGTCACTGATGGCGCTAATGATACGATCATCGCGCACAAATCTGATGAGCAGAATAGTATCGATATCCACAAAGTCCCTACACCGAAGGTTATCGATGTCATCGACACCAATGGCGCCGGAGACAATTACTCGGGGACTTTTTTGTATGCGTTATCGCAGCATTACTCCTTGCCTGAGTGTGGGCGTCTAGCCGGTGAAGTCTCAGCGCAAGTGATTCAGCAGTTCGGTCCCCGCCTAGAGTCACAAGTCTATAAAGATATAGCGCGGCGGGTGCTCACTGCTTAAATAGCTTTGATTACTCTTTGCGTTAAGTGCTATTAACCTTAAGTATTATTACCTATAAGTATTAAAAAAATCCCATCTCTATTGCGAGATGGGATTTTTATTTTAGCGAATCATTTTATCTAACCAAAGATATAAAGAGAGCTATATAAAGCGCTAAGCTTTAGCCAAAGCTTGCTCAAGATCCGCTTTGATATCTTCGATATGCTCAATACCAATCGACAAGCGCACCATATCTTCAGTGACGCCCGCTTGCTCTAGCTCTTGGCCGTTGAGCTGACGATGCGTGGTCGTCGCAGGATGGCTTGCCAGCGACTTGGCATCGCCGATATTGACCAAACGCGTAATCAGCTGCAGCGCATCGATAAAGCGTGCGCCAGCTTCACGGCCACCCTTTACACCAAAAGTCAAAATCGCTGACGGCGTGCCTTTCATGTATTTTTGCGCGAGCTTATGATCAGGATGATCGGCAAGGCCTGCATATTTAATCCAAGCGACTTTGTCATGACCCTTTAGGTACTCAGCGACCGCTTGCGCATTCTCGACATGGCGCTCCATACGTAGGCTTAAAGTCTCAATGCCTTGCAGGATTCCAAAGGCGTTGAGCGGACTAAGCGCAGCACCAGTGTTACGCAGCGGTGCCACCCGAGCGCGAGCAATAAAGGCCGCCGCGCCCACGTCTTTGACAAAATTTACGCCATGGTAGCTGGCATCTGGCTCATTTAATAGTGGAAAACGCTTAGGATGATCGCCCCAGTTAAACTGTCCACTATCGACAATAGCACCACCAATAGAGGTGCCTGTACCGCTCATATATTTGGTGAGTGAATGAATGACGATATCAGCGCCGTATTCGAATGGACGGCAAATAGCAGGGGTAGCCACTGTGTTGTCAATGACTACTGGCACGCCATATTCGTGTGCGATGTCACTTACCGCTTGGATATCGATAATATTGCCCAGTGGATTACCGATACTCTCAGCAAATACCATCTTGGTTTTGTCATCGATCAGATCGCGAATGGCCTCAGGATTTTTATGATCAAAGAAGCGTACTTCGATGCCTTGACGCGGCAGCGTATGGGCAAAGAAATTATAAGTACCGCCATACAAGGTTGATACCGCAACGATATTATCGCCCATCTCACAGATGGTCTGCACGGCATAAGTAATCGCTGCCATCCCAGAGGCGACTGCTAGAGCACCGATACCGCCCTCGAGCGCGGCAACTCGTTCCTCTAATACCGCATTGGTCGGGTTCATGATACGAGTATAAATGTTGCCCGCCACTTTTAGATCAAACAGATCAGCGCCGTGCTGAGTATCATCAAAAGCATAGGAGCTTGTATGATAAATCGGTACGGCAACCGCCTTAGTGGTCTGCTCAACGCTGTAGCCGGCATGAATCGCTAGTGTCTCTAGACGCTGATTATGACTACCGTTTTCTGCATTTTCCTCGCTCATAACGTGCTCCTTATTTATTGTGCTCTGTTAGTTAATTGTGCTTCGTCCGTTTGTTAAAACCTCTAAAAACCCACCGAATTAAAAGCCTATTTAGTGATATCCAAAGGTTAGGCATAAAAAAAGCTGAGTTAATCATAACCCAGCTTCCTTATGAAAAGAATAGCGATTTTTTCATTACTTAATGAATATATTTCATAAGTAATCACTTAATCTGATCTCATCATTTCTAAGACCTTATTTATAATAAGCATTTTCAGTACGAGTATGATCGGTCTCATCCACTACCTGTGTCAGCTCTGGAATCTGTTGCTTGAGCTGTACTTCAACGCCCTGACGTAAAGTCATATCAACTGCTGAGCAGCCCTGACAACCACCGCCAAACTTGAGTACTGCAGTCAAGCCAACGCCCTCTTCCTCAATCAGCTCTATAAGATCAACCATACCACCATGCGCGGCAAGACTTGGGTTAATCTCTGATTGCAGCACATAGTTGATACGCTCTTCAATACTAGCATCCGCGCCTACTTTTGGCACTTTCGAGTTCGGCGCACGGAAAGTCAGCTGCCCACCAAAGCGATCCTTATTATAGTCAATCACCGCATCTTCTAAGTAAGGCACTGAGGCGGCATCGATAAAGGCTGCAAAATTACCATAGCTGAGCTTTAGATCGGCGCTATCTTCTTCGCCGGGCTGGTTGTAAGCCATACAGCACTCAGCACGCGGCGTGCCTGGATGCTCCACGAAGATACGCACACCGATACCGTCGGTATCCTGCTTAGATAATAACTCAGCTAGATACCCTTGCGCCGACTCGGTAATAGTAATATTACTTTTAGCTTCAGCTTGCTCGGTATCAAGTGCAGACTCAAACTCTGCTTCATTGCTGTTTACCTCATTACTGGTAGGGGCACTTGCGGTTGGGTTTTGATTACTCATAGTATTTCCTGTACGTTAAGACACCGATGCCTGATTGGGCACCTTAATGTCGTCAGTTTGCATACTTATCATTAAAACGGTTTTAATTGTAAAAACATTAAACGATTAGGGTCAAAATTAACTTATCGCAAAAATATCAGGGTATATTATGATTTTAATCCGTAGCATTTTTGCGAACTATTTTTTTGCTGAATAAAGCCTTTAAACGCTATTATAACTTAAATAGACGTCAATTCCGACCTTGCTACTGTGATTTGGACTTGATTTGATCGTCATCGTTACTTTCTCTATATTAAGGCGCTAATGTGGATTATCAAGCGACTAACGTTATAAGATATGATGACTCGTTATTTAAGCGGCTTATTATCTGTATTAAGCTAATAACCACTGAGTGTATGCCTTCTCCCTCTCTTTACAAGCCAGTAATTTATGATCTATGAAGACTTAACCTTAGTCACCAGCAAAGATGGCGAACAGATCGCCGTTTGGGAGGTTGTTGATGAAACTACCCATAAACAGGCAGGCGCAGCAATAACGAGACAAAATATTTTTTTGACTCATGGCACCTTCTCTGACAAAAAAGTCTGTCTAGGTATCGCAAGCTATCTCGCAGGTCTTGGACATACTTGCTACATTATGGAGTGGCGCGGTCATGGTCATAGCAGCAAACCCAAAGATAAATTTAACTTCGAAACTGTAGCCACTTATGATTATGAGGCGGCTTTTCGCTATTTATTCGATGAGCGCAAACTCACTAACCTGCACTGCGTCACCCATAGTGGCGGCGGTGTGGGACTGGCCATGTTTTTAGTACAAAATCCCAGCTACATCACACGGATTAATAGTATCAGCACCTTTGCTTGTCAAGCCTTTGGCGCTGTCCTAAACCCTAGCAGTTATACCAAAATCCTTGCAGCAAAAGCCTTCACTAAAGTGCTTGGCTATATCCCTGCCAAAAAGCTCGGTCTCGGTCCTTTTAACGAAAGCTACTATACGATGACCCAGTGGTATGACTGGAACCTACAAAAAAATTTTAAAAGTAGCTTTATAAAAAATAAAGACATCGATAAACAGCTTAAGCCTGTAAATGAGCGTTTTGATTATCGCCAAGGCATGGCAAACATTACGACGCCTATCTATGCGATCAGCGGTAAAGGCGATCGGTTTATCTCCCCAACTCAGGGCTGTCAGCTGTTTTTTGATAAATTTGCCAATACTGATAATGTCTTTATAGAGTACGCCAAATCCAGCGGGCATTTAGAGGACTACGATCATACGCGGATACTGATGAGCCGTAACGCTGCAGCGGAGATCTGGCCAACAGTAGCGTCTTGGATCGAAAAATATAGCCACTAATTTCCATTGTTTATGACGGTCAGTGGCACAAAACATCTTTACACTTGTCAGCCGCTAAGCGCTTGTGTCAGTATTAGCGTCATTGAGCATTTTTTGAGTAATAACTAATAAGCTTGTCGTAGGGAAAAAGGTTTATGAACGTATCCGCAGCAGCCAATACTAACCATAATAAGCACTATAAATATCTAGTTTTTATCGGACGCTTCCAGCCTTTTCATTGCGGACATAAAGCGGTCATTGATGAAGCGCTACAGCGGGCAGATAATGTCATTATGCTAATAGGTTCTGCTAACTTGCCACGCAGCCTACGTAATCCGTTTTCGGTAGATGAGCGTACCGCGATGATTAAGGGCGCGTATAGCGATGAAGATGCGGCGCGTATTCACTGCGTGGCGCTCGATGATGCGCTTTACAATGACACGCGCTGGCTCAAATATGTACAGGCAAGCGTCAAATCGGTAACGGGCGACTTACAAGCAGATATCGGCCTTATTGGTCACTCAAAAGACAGCTCTTCTTATTACTTATCCTTATTCCCTAACTGGGCGTCAGTCTCAGTGCCTAATTATCAAAACCTATCAGCGACGCCTATTCGTGATAGCTATCTGATGGGTGCGATGCCAACTCCTGAGCGTACTCCTGAGTCCACACGTGATGTGCTAAAAGAATTCAATAAAACGGCTGAGTATCAGCGCTTGCATGAAGAGGCTGGGTTCATTGATAAATATAAAAAACAATGGGAATCTGCCCCCTACCCGCCGACCTTTATGACCGCTGATGCACTGGTGGTGCAATCAGGGCATATCTTACTCGTTGAGCGCCGTAGTATGCCAGGGCGCGGACTTTGGGCACTGCCGGGCGGGTTTCTCAATCCGAAAGAAACCTTATTTGATGCTTGTATTCGCGAGCTGCGCGAGGAGACGCGCCTTAAAGTCCCAGAGCCAGTACTGCGCGGCTCATTTCATAGTCAGCATACCTTCGATGATCCGTACCGCTCTGCCCGTGGTCGTACCTTGACCCAAGCCTTTTATTTACAATTAAAAAACGACGCCAAAGGTCTGCCAAAAGTGAAAGGCGGAGATGATGCGGCTCATGCTTTTTGGCTACCACTAGCTGAGCTTGATGCCAAAATGATGTTTGAAGATCATTATGCGATTATTACTAAGATGGTCGGGCTTTAGTGAATCATTGAGGCGTCTCCATAAAAAATTTTCAATGCCTAAGCCGATAGACGGCAAAGGCTTATTCCGTCGTAACTTGTTTACAAAGCAAACAGCGACATCAAAAAGCAGAGGAGTTCTGTGATGTACACGAGTAATTTCAACAATTTAATTTTAAATTCTGATAGTTACAAAACCTCGCACTGGGTGCAATATCCACCCGGAAGCGAGTATATGTCAAGCTATGTCGAAGCACGAAAAGGCGACTACGATGTGGTCTTTTTCGGTCTACAAGCCTTTATTAAGGAGTATCTAAGTCGCCCAATCACTCAGCAAGATATCGATGAAGCTGAGCTGGTGATAACAGCGCACGGCTTGACCTTTAATCGTATAGGCTGGGAGCGCTTGCTAGAAAAACACGGCGGCTATCTGCCACTACGTATCGAAGCGGTACCTGAAGGCAGTATTGTCCCTGTCTCTAATGTCGTCTGTCAGATCGTCAACACCGATCCTGAGTTTTATTGGCTGCCAAGCTATATCGAAACTGCGCTGCTACGCGCGATTTGGTATCCCTCGACGGTGGCAAGCGTTTCTTACTACTGTAGGACTATTATCCATAAGGCGCTTGAGAAGTCTGCCGATACTACGGACTCACTACCCTTTCGCTTACATGATTTTGGCGCTCGCGGGGCGTCGAGTTTTGAGTCGGTAGCGCTGGGTAGTTTGGCGAACTTAGTGAACTTTTCAGGTACTGACTCGATGACCGCTTTGGTCGCAGCTAGTCGCTGGTATGGTATGGATAAACAGATGGCCGCTTTCTCCATTCCTGCTGCTGAGCACAGTACCATGACTGCTTGGGGCCGCGATGGCGAGACCGCTGCTTTTGCCAATATGATTGAACAATTCGGCGGTCCAGACAAAGCTTTTTCGGTGGTCTCTGACAGTTACGACTTATGGAACGCTATCGACAACATCTGGGGCGATGAGCTAAAAGAAGCGGTTGAAAACATGGGCGGTACTTTAGTCATTCGTCCTGATAGCGGTGAGCCGACTAAGGTTGTCCGTGAAGCGTTAGAGCGCTTAGCGGTAAAATTTGGCACCACTATCAATAGCAAAGGCTATAAAGTGTTGCCAGATTACGTTCGCATTATTCAAGGCGATGGTATCAACGCGCAAAGTTTAGGCAAAATCATCAATGCGGTGATGGATGCCGGTTTTAGCGCGGAGAATATTACCTTTGGTATGGGTGGCGGTCTGCTACAACAAGTCAACCGCGACACGATGAGCTGGGCGATGAAAGCCAGCGCTATCTGTATCGATGGCAAATGGATAGATATCTACAAAGACCCTGTCACCAGTCACTCAAAGCGCTCAAAAAAAGGCCGACTGGCCTTGATAAAAGATAGCAGCGCTCAGCTAAAAACCATTACAGTAGATGAGCTTGATAACCTTGATAATAGCGCTCAAAGCTTACTACGCGATGTCTATGTCGATGGCAAACTACTTATCGATGATACTTTAACTACGATTCGGGAGCGTACAGGATGGTAGCGACGACTAAAATAGCTGGCGCGGCAAAAGAGATGCTGCTAGCGCCAATCTATCTATATCAAGGCTACAAGGTCAAACGCGACACGGTGCGCTTGCCTGAGCCTGAGGGCGAACGTCATGGACGAGTTAAGCTTACTGACGCCGTCCAGCAAATAACAAACGACAATGACCATACCTTAAGCGTTATGGTGGTCGGTGATTCGGCGGCAGCTGGAGTGGGCAGCCAAACCCAACAAGATGCGCTAGCAGGTCAACTGATACCTGCTCTACAGCAACAAGCGTTGGGTAATCAAGGCTTTGGCCAGCAGTTTGCTACACTGAGCTGGTCAGTACAGGCGACAACGGGACACACGAGCTTTGATATTTTGCGCCGCTTATATGTCATCCCTAAACCCAGTCAGCCACTTGATGTCATGGTCATCAGTGTTGGAGTTAATGATACGACATCCAAGGTCGCAGCGGCTGAGTGGCAGCAGCGGCTCGAAGCTATTATTGCTATTGCTCAGCGCAAATTTGCCGTGCGGCAGCTGATCTTTGCCAGATTGCCGCAAATGGAGCAAATGCCAGCATTGCCTGCGCCTTTGAGTCATTTTGTAGGGAGTAAAGCAGCAAAGCTCGATGACATATTGCAGCAAGTCTGTCATGCTCACGATGGCGTGACGTACATGGCGACTGATTTTGCGCGGATGATAGATGAGCATGCAAATGGTGCGCCTATTGATATCTCAGTCATGTTTGCTGATGATGGTTTTCATCCGAGCAGCCTGATGTATGGCTATTGGGCGCAGCAGTTAGCCGAGCTTATAGCGGAACTGTTTGACCCCTCGGCTACCCGTTCTAGCACCGCATAACAGATAAAAACTATTATTTTTGCATAAAAAAACCGCTGACTGTTCAGCGGTTTTTTTGAATGATGCTTGAACTTAAGCTTTAGCTTTTCGTTCAGTAAAAGCCAATTATTCAGCTTTTGCTTTTTTGCTACGACCACCAAACGCGCCAAAGCGTTTGTTGAAGCTTGCCACACGGCCTTCGGTAGAGCTCTTACGCTGCTCGCCGGTGTAGAATGGATGTGAAGCACTTGAGATATCTAACGGATAGTAAGGATACTCTTTGCCTTCATACTCGCGTGTCGCTTTAGTTTTTGCTGTTGAACGAGTTAAAAAATACACGTCAGCGTTAGTGTCGTGGAATAGAACTTCTTGGTAATCTGGGTGAATATCTTTACGCATAATAAACTCTCTTAAGTCCGATGTATGCCTGCTTATTGAAGCTTTAAGCATACGTAACTGAGGCACTAAGCACATCTGTAAGTCTAGCCATTGCATCACTGGCTTATTCCAGCATCCAACACCACACTTTTGCTCTCTTAGCCTTTCCCCAGCGGGAAAATTGAACCGCGATTTTAACGGTTTTTGGATTTTGATGCAAGTGGTGTCTCGTGAGCTGTGCTTAACGTCCATGCCAGCTCATCATTAAAGGCATAAGTATTTGCGATATAAATAAAAGCGACATAAATATTAGCGGCATAGTAAAAGCTTGAGGATTATAATGACCCTCATATTAAGTACTGTTATCTTCCTGCTTCTTCTATTTTTACTGACAAAACTAATGCATATACTTACGTATTTACTCTGATACTTTCTTTAGTTTTTTATAAAATATAATCCTACATGATAAGTGCAGCTTCATAATTTTTGTTATTACCTTTAAGTAATTAATGACGCATAGAGTTGTTGTTCTCCATTGAACTTAGCCTATTGCGCACGCATATCTTTTATATATGACTATTTTGAACCCATAGCTTTAAACCCATAGCGTCTATGAGCTTAAAACACTGAGTACTCACAAGTAATGAGCTACCGTTATTTCTCCAACTCTAGTCAGCAAATATCAATACTCCGTAGCCGTTGACGACGCTAAAATAATAAGAGCAGAATAATGACTCAATCCCATGACAAAAAAGTAAGCACACCGCCTGACCCCCTTACTAGCCCTTTTGCGAGCCAGCCGCTGATGGGTGAAAAAACGGCATCTAAACGCGTTGGTATCTTAGGCGGCGGTACGGCCGGCGCTACTATTGCGATTCGCCTTGCCGCTTTAGGTCTTGAGACCTATTTGTTTGAAAAAAAGACCTCTTTAATCGATGGTCCGCCTATGTGTCATCTACATGCAGGTGGCAACTTATACCGCGAGATTCCTGATGAGGACTGCGTGGCGCTACTCAAGCAGTGTATCGATATCCTGCGCTTGTATCCCTACACTATCGATGTCCGTCCTACGGTGTTTGCGATACCGACACGAGATGAAGGCTTGCCTGAGGATTTATTGCCGCGTCTTGATATTTTGACCCAAGCTTATCGCGACTTGATTGCTCAAGACCCTAACAATAAGGTGCTTGGCGAGCCTGAAGATTACTATCAGCTCTATAGCCATGAGCGCTTAATCGAGCTGTCTGAACGTGAGCAAGTCGCAGTACCGAAGACTCTCGATGAATGGGTCATTCCAGCGGCTAAACATTTAGACCTCAATAAAGTCAAATACCCACTGATTGTCGTACAAGAATATGGCTGGAATATCTTTCGCCTTGCCGCTTCAGCGCAGCTGGCTCTCGAAGGTTATGACAATGCCCATGTCTTTACCAATACCCAAGTTGCACAAGTGCACGCCGTTGAATGCAGTGACTGTAATAATGCCAATCATCATGTCAGCAAATGGCGAATTGACTATCAGCACAATAATGAGCCCGTAAAACATCGCGCCAAACCGTTTGATAATGATGATAAGTCTAAGATGAGTTTAGTAGATAGCAAGAATGCAAATGCTATTGAGTCCATCGAAGTCGATTATCTAATCAATGCCTGCGGCTTTCGCACCGGTATTATCGACGATATGGTCGGGGTAGATGTAGAGCGTATGGTCGAGTTCAAATCCTCTTATATTACTCATTGGGAAGATGCGGGCGGACAGATCCCTGAGATTATCGTATATGGTGCACGCGGCACGCCAGAAGGAATGGCACAACTGACGCCTTACCCCGGCGGCTATTTTCAGATTCATGGTATGAGTAAAGCGATTACATTGTTCGATGATGGCTTAGTGGCTTCTAGTGAAAACAGTGCGCAGCCAAAACTGCCTTCCCAATATCTGCATTACATCGAAGATGGCTGGGACAAAGCGCCCCTGCAAGCTCGTAGTCAGCAAGCAATTGAGTATGTGGCTGAGTTTGTACCGACCTTTAATAGTGCGCGTACGGTAGGCAATGCTCTGTACGGTGGACAGCAAATACCCGGTAAAGATGATACCTTGCGCGTAGCGGATGTCAGCCTCTATAAGCACTTACACTATGCGCGCGCTGAAAATGTCAAAGCCTCCTCGACTTTACTCGCCGCTGACGAAATCGTCGCTCAGTTATTAGAGATCGGAGTGTTAGATAAAGACTTAGCCGCTAACACTGCTCGCTATACTCATGACTGGGCTTATTTAGCGCGCAACGATAGCGCAGATGTCCACGAAATGGCCCAAAAGCTCGCTCAACAGCGCGGTTTTCCTTTAGCGATGGCAGGCGTCAACCACGGAATTAGCGAGTTGGCCTTAGATAGTCTGACGACCGCTGAGGTTTAGGTTTATTGTTTTCATACTCTTATCTAATAACCATATCGATAAGACTGACTATAAAAAAGCGACCGTTACTCGTTGTAATGGTCGCTTTTTTATTAAGATAACTAGGTTAAAGGGTTAGATTTAAAAACTGGATCTGAGAACTGGATTTAAGAGCTGAGTAGCCACTTAGTTTAATTGCCAACCATCTTTTTGGTATCGACCTCATCGTCGATAGTGACGATGGTTTGTAGCAGCTCAATTGCCTCCCCAATAGTGTTACAGACGACTAAGCGCTCTAGATCTTGCTGCTTCATAAAACCCTGCTCAGTGGTGAACTTAAGATGCTCAAGCATACGATCATAAAAACCATTTATATTAAGAATAATCATTGGTTTTTCGTGCTGATAGAGCTGACGCCATGTGGCAATCTCCATAATCTCCTCAAGCGTACCAAGGCCGCCAGGCAAAGTAATAAAGGCATCAGCATATTCGGCCATCACCGTCTTGCGCGTGTGCATAGTATCGGTTAGATGCAGGCGAGTGAGACCTTGATGAGCGATTTCGTGCTTGAGCATAAAGGTTGGAATCACTCCAACCGCTTGCGCGTCGCCTTTGATAACTTCATCCGCGACTGCGCCCATCAGCCCGATGCTAGCGCCGCCATAGACTAAACCTAGGCCGTTACGGGCTAAAGCACTGCCAAGCTCACGCGCCGCCTGCTCGTATATCTCGCTATTACCCGAGCGCGAACCGCAGTAGACCGCCACTAGAGGCATACTTAAGCTAGATTTATCGACGGCCTGCTCTATGTTTGAGATATCATTGCTGGTAATGACTTCATAATTTTCATTGTTGATCTTCATTTGCATCATAATATGTCCTATATTTATTTAACTGTTATTTTTGGGCTAATGTTTATTCATACTGCATGAGCACTACTGGCGTATCGGTCATGCTGCCTTTATTTCAGCTATATTATATTTTACTGTCTAATTCGCTTGGTTTACTATGTATCTTATCATAAGCTTTATCATCTAATGACATTCGCGACTTCTGACTACCCAATAACGACACTTTAAGCTTTTAGGATATAATTATGCTTGATAACGATGCTCTTGTAACGCCTACTACCACTCTTTTAGCTGCCGATACTGTCGGTCATTATAAAAAGAATACTGACAATAGCGCTATCGATAGCTATCCCTTAACTATTATGACTGAGCGCAACCAGCCGTTAGCAGCGACTGTTTACCATCCGCAAACCAGTACAGCGTCAAAGATAAAAACAGCTGTCATGATAGCGCCGGCGACAGGTATCAAACGTCAGTTTTATCATAGCTTTGCTACTTTTTTGGCGGAGCAAGGTTTTGGGGTTATCACCTATGACAATGAAGGTATCGGCCAGTCTTTATCAACGACTCTAGCCAAGTCTGATGCTTCTCTTATTAGCTGGGGTCGCCATGATATGCCAGCGGTGCTTGATGCTTTGCAGTACGAGTTCCCTGAGGCCAGCTACCATCTCATCGGCCACAGTGCTGGTGGTCAACTTATTGGGCTAATGCCGAACTATGCTGCTCTGAGCTCAATCTTTAATGTCGCGTGCTCCTCAGGACGTATCAAAAACTTAGAGATGCCTTATAAGCTCAAAGCCATGGGTTTTATGGACGCCTTTATTCCACTCACTAATTTAGTCTTAGGCTATACGCCTGCTGACAAAATCGGCATGGGCGAGCCACTACCACGCGGAGTCGCCCGTCAGTGGCGCGAGTGGTGTAATGGCGCAGGCTATATCAAAACCGCGCTAGGTAAAACCATTCACAATCACTACTATGATGAGCTGACTATGCCCTCATTATGGCTCGGCTTTAGTGATGATGACATTGCCAATAGCGAGAATATGGACGATATGATTAGAGTATTCCCTAACATGTCAGTAGAAAAACACTATCTAAATCCTAAAGATTTGGGCGTCAGTCACATCGGGCACATGCGCTATTTTAGTCGTAAAACTTATAGCAAAGTGCCGCAGCTGTGGCAGATGGCAGTAGATTGGTTAAAAACTCATAGTTAAACGACTGAGATCATATTAAAACGATGGCAAGTGAAAGTGAGCACTTAGCAGTCTGGTGATTCTTTTACTTTTTCTGCCTCTACCCGCTTTGTTAGCGCCGAATACAGCGTCGGCTGCATATTGTGGATGTTCCCTAGCATCCATTTTACATAATGGATAGGCACATCTTTAATCAGCTTGCCTTTGTGCTTACCAAAAGGCATCCTACTTACAGGGCTTGCGGTATTAGATATCTTATGCGCGGCGGCAAAGTCGGTTGGCTCAATCTCCAGGCGCGCGCAGCAGGCTTTATAAAGCAAATAACACATCCGTGCATCGCCCAAAGCGTCGTGGGCTTTGATGGTCATTTGGCTCGCCTCGGCTTTGCCTAGTAGCTGTTCGATACACTTTGACTGACCATAGTAGCGCCATTCTGGAAAGGCGACGCGCGCCAGTCTGACTGTACAAATAAGCTTGGCAGAGGGTCTACCTATGACGCGCCAATCAAAGCGTACGTTATGTCCTATCAGATACTCTGGCAGCTCAAACTTATCAGATTCAAACCGCTCACACCCTGCGACATCAGCGTCGGTAATGCCATGAACCTTAATGACTACCGGCGATATCGTGCGGCCGCTATTGAAGTACTTCATCCACTCAAAACCGGTAGCGACATTGATAGTCGCCACTTGAATAGGACGCGGATCACGGCCTTGATCGGTTTCGGTATCGATAATAAGGGCGGTTGCTAATTCATCCATAGGGTCAGTCATAAGCTAAGTCAGTTCGTAGTCGCTGTAAATGCAGCTGAAAATATAGTCACTATTGAGGTGATAAAATAGGGTGATAAACAATCCTAAGGTAAACATACACTTAAAAAACAATATGATATAAAGGTATATTATACCTATCAACCAAATTACAAGAGCGCGTCATGCCATCGACTAAACCGCCACCTCTCCCTAATTCTACTAATAAAAAAGCGCCGAAGCCTGGGTTTATCGGACGTGTAGTCGGCCTATTATTCAGAGCGGCTTTATGGTTTGCGCTGCTGTTTGTCATAGATAAAGTGCTACCAACACTACGTCTACAGACGCAAAGCTTTGTCGTTAGCAAGTGGCAGCAGGCGACTTTGCTACAAGAGCCGTTACCTACGGATAATAGCCTACCAAGTCCGCTACCCGGCCAGCACTTGGCTGATACTTGGGGCGCTGCTCGCAGTGCTGGGCGCTCGCACGAAGGCATCGACATCTTCGCCGAGCGCCACACCCCTGTGCAAGCCACGACCCATGGTATCGTCAGCAAAGTAGGCGAAAACAACTTAGGCGGCAATGTGGTGGTGATTATCGGTCCAGGCGGCGCAGGACATTATTACGCTCACCTGCAAGAGTTCGGCGACATTGCGGTCAATGACTGGGTGGAAGTCGGCGATATTATTGGCTACGTGGGTGATAGCGGCAATGCTAAAGGTACACCGCCGCACGTGCACTATGGTATCTATATCCAAGGTCGCGCAGTCAATCCTTATCCCTTGTTAGTAAAAGATTAGGGCGCTGTTAAATCAGGACACCTCTACTATAAAATTCAGCGGTCCGTCATTGATACTCATCACTTGCATATTTGCGCCAAACTGTCCCGTCGCCACTTTGGGATATTGAGTCTTGGCATAAGCGATCAGCTCTGCAAATAAAGACTCTGCCGCCTCAGAACTCATCGCGCCGCCAAAATCAGGGCGACGACCTTTGTCAGTTTTCGCCATCAAAGTAAACTGCGACACCAATAATAACCCACCGCCGACTTGCTGGACATTCAGATCAAGCTTGCCCGCCTTTTTAGGATCATTTTCGTTTTCAAAGATACGATAGGTCAGTATTTTATCGATCATGCGCTTGGCAGTCTGTAAGTCATCATCAGGACCAAGACCAATATAAGCCAATACTCCATGCTCAATTGCGCCAACGCTTTGACCATCGACCTCGACACTCGCCTGCCCTACTCGCTGAATAAGCGCTTTCATTGACCACTCCTTTATAGCTATTAATAGACGTTAGGCTGACTATGCAAAGATAACTTATGCACACACAGATAAAAGCGGATCATGATAAAATGAGGGTATTATCATGATTATTTTTAGCCGTTATTTTTAATTTATTGTTAGGTAGCTTTTATGACTCTATTTACCACCCTGCAACAGTTTGTGCCGCAGCAGCAATTAAGTGAGCTTGCCGGACGCTTGGCTGCTAGCCGTCATCCGCTAGTCAAACGCGCCTTTATTCGTAGCTTTGCCAAGGCTTACAATATCACTTTAGAAGAGTATGAGCGTGATAGTCTCAACGCTTATGAGAGCTTTAATGACTTTTTTACCCGCGAGCTAAAAGACGATGCACGCGCTATCGATAGTACTGCAGGCGGTATCGTTAGTCCTGCTGATGGGATAATATCACAGCTTGGGCAAATTAAAGATCACAAAGTCCTGCAAGCCAAAGGCCGTGACTATGATATCGGTCAACTGCTGGCCAATAGCACTGATGGTGATTATTTTGCAGATGGTAGCTTTGCAACGGTTTATCTTGCGCCCAGTAACTATCACCGTGTACACATGCCATTTTCGGGTACTTTAACGGCTACGCGCTACGTACCAGGTACGCTGTTTTCGGTCAACACGGTCACAGCGGCCAATATTCCTGATTTGTTTGCGCGCAACGAGCGTCTGGTTTGTATGTTTGATACTCAGTACGGTAAGGCCGCAGTAGTACTGGTTGGCGCTATGATTGTCGCCGGTATTGAGTCTGTCGCTACTGGTAAAATTACACGTACCGATACTATGCAAGAACAGCAGCATAATATGGAACTGGCTAAAGGCGATGAGCTTGGTCGTTTCTATCTTGGCTCAACCGCGATTGTCGTCTTGCCAAAAGCGGCAAAGGCGGATTGGCAAGAGAGCATGCAGGCTAATTCAGTTGTGCAAATGGGCCAGCTATTAGGAACGGCTACCGCCTAATAAACAAGCGCTACTCTTTAATTAACCACCCCTGCTCGGTTGCATAATCGAGTTGGGCGCTCATCCATTGATGAATAGTTGGAAAGCTATCTTTAATAAAAGCATGAGCAGCAGCCACTTGCGAGCGCCTGATACCAAGCGCTCTCCAAGTCTTGCCTCGGGTCTGTATATTTAATAAAAAAGGCAATAAGCGATCGACGACTTTGAGTAGCTGAGTCTCCGCGCTATCCCCAGTTTCTTGCTCTTCCCAAATTTTGCTTAGATCTGCTATACCATTGCCGCGCTCACTTTGTAGACGGGCTATACCATCGCGCTCTTCAATATGTGCATCTTGACGCGTATTAGCATATAAAAAAGTATCGCCTGCATCAATCTCGCCCAAATCATGAATGAGCGCCATCTTCAGTAACTGCTCATGGTTGACCTCTAACTCAAACGCTTCAGCGATGGACCAACACGCCATCGCTAAGTGCCATGAGTGCTCAGCAGAATTCTCTACTCTTAGCTCGTCGACATCGGCATCAGTATCAACATGGTGAGTAATGTAATTACGGCGGTTAACGTGCTTAAGCGCATCAAGCTCTAACAAAAAATGAGTGATATCTTCCATATCCTTTGGAGGATAACTGTCATTGGGCTGAGGGTTGTTTTGTGGATTAGAGATCTGGTTAGTAGGCATAGAGCAATGATGGCTGGCAGTCGCGGATTGATGAAAAGACATAAAAAACTCGTTGATTTGAAGCGTTGGTTTTGAGAAATAGTCACGATACTGTTTAGGGATGCTGCTGTATGCTACGCGGCAGCATCGCATTTATCAATATCCTTCAAAGATATACTATAGAGCCGACTGCCTCATCACACCTGACCTTATTACTTAATCAAATTGCTAATGGTCTTAAAAGCAGGATCTTTACTACTGCGGCATAGCTCAAATAAAATCGTCTCAACCGTAGTAATGACCCCACCTGCGCGGCGGATACGGCGAATGGCTTGTTTTTTATCATAAGGGAAACGCGAACCTACTGCATCGCCAATGATGACCGGCTGCATACCGTTATCTAGTAGATCAAGCGCGGTTTGTAGGACGCAAACATGAGTCTCAACTCCGCATAAGATAACGATGCTGCGATTTTGCTGCGCCAAATGGTGCCAAGAATCATCCGTATCACAAGCGCTAAAAGTCACCTTTTCAAAGCCTTTGGCATTACTGCCTTCTAGCACTTCAGTGATTTCAGGCAAGGTCTCGCCTAGTCCTTTTTTATATTGCTCATTGAGCATGATAGGGATATCGAGCGCTTGGAGACCTTTAATCAAAGTCACTATCTTTTTAGTGATCTTATCGTGATCTAAGATATGCGGGGTCAGGCGTTCTTGGACATCGATAATCATTGCTTGGGTATTTTCGCGGGCGATACGATAAGTGCGATCGGTAATCATGGTAGACATAGTACACTCCTTGTATGACTGACCTTATTATTAAAGGCTATGTTAGATTTATCATGGGTGTTTTCGTTATTGTTCTTATTCTTATTTAGTCATAGTTTAGCTAGGGCGTCAATGAGATAAGCTCAAATATGCCCTCTTCCTTGTGAAAGATAAGAGTCAACCATAAAAAAGCCCTTAGCTATTTCGCTAAGGGCTTTGCTATATCACTAAGAGTATTGCTTAATAAAAGTCAGTTCGTACTCTTATACGCGCTCAATAACGGTAGCGATACCTTGACCTAGACCGATACACATGGTCGCAAGGCCAATCTCAGTATCCATCTGCTCCATAGCGTTGAGCAAAGTCACGGTGATACGCGCGCCTGAACAACCAAGTGGATGACCTAAAGCGATCGCGCCACCATTGATGTTGATGATGTCTTGCTTATCTTCTAGACCCATAGACTTAATAACGGCCAAGCTTTGCGCAGCAAAAGCTTCGTTCAGCTCGATAGTTTGTATGTCTTCTAGGCTTAGGCCTGCGCGCTTTAGTGCTTTTTGTGATGCTGGTACAGGACCATAGCCCATGATAGCAGCGTCACAGCCAGCGATACCCATGCTACGAATACGAGCACGCGGCTTAAGACCTAAGTCTTTGGCTTTTTGCGCGCTCATCACTAGCATAGCGGATGCACCATCAGATAACGCTGATGAAGTGGCCGCTGTTACGCTACCTTTTGGATCAAATGCAGGACGTAGCTTTTGCATTTGCTCCATCGTCGCATCTGGACGAATCACTTCATCGACGGTGCATAACTGCAAGCGACCTTGTTCATCATGGCCTTCGATACCGATGATCTCATTATCGAAACGACCCTCAGTAGTCGCTGCCCAAGCGCGGCGATGCGACTCTAGACCGAATGCATCTTGCTCTTCGCGGCTCACATTGTTCATGCGGCCCAGCATCTCGGCGGTCAGACCCATCATGTTAGAGGCTTTGGCATAATGCTTAGAGGCAGCAGGGTTTAGATCGATGCCGTGCATCATACCGACGTGACCCATATGCTCAACGCCGCCAATGATAAAGGTATCACCTTGGCCGGTCATAATTTGCGCTGCTGCGGTGTGCAAAGCTTGCATCGATGAGCCGCATAGACGGTTGACGGTTTGGCCGCCAGTAGTCTTAGGGATATCAGCCAGCAGGCCGATATTGCGACCGATGTTCATGCCTTGCTCAAGCGTTTGGTTAACACAACCCCAAATGATATCTTCGACATCATTGGTATCGAAGTCATTACGCTCAACTAAAGCGCGCACCAGCTCAGCTGATAGGCTATCGGCACGCACATGACGGAACATACCGTTTTTGGTTCTTCCCATCGCTGAACGCACACCGTCGACGATGACTACGTCTGTTGGACTTAAAGTTGTCATACTGTATTCCTTTTCAATTTGTTGTCAGCGCCGTCATGCTTAGCTTGATAGATTATGAATCTCGAATAGCTAGCAAGCTTACGGCACTTATCCTAATAGGTTATCTATACACTGTGGTCTATCTGTTGTTAAGACTCAGTTATGCAACAGGGTAGAATCTCTCACCAGCCGCTGCCATATCGCGAATCTTTTGCGGCGCTTCATAAGCTTTGCCAAGGTGTGCATATTTTTCACACAGCGCTAAATAGTTATCTAGACCCAATTGATCAATGTAACGGCACGGACCACCGCGGAATGGCGGGAAACCAACACCCATAATCATAGCCATGTCGGCCTCAGCAGGGGTGCTGACGATATTATCTTCTAAGCAGCGTACCGTCTCATTACAGAAAGCTAGCATAGTACGGTCGATGATCGTTTGATCATCAAACTCTTGTTTGTCGCTGTCGGTGGTCACTTCTAACAGCTTATAAGTGGCTTCATCAGCGACTTTTTTCGGCTTACCGCGCTTATCAGTTTCGTACTTATAGAAGCCAACGCCGTTCTTTTGACCGAGACGCTCATTCTCATATAGATGCTGGATAGCGCCTTTATAATCAGGGTTCATGCGATCAGGAAAACCTTGTGCCATAACTTCTGCACCGTGTACGCCCGTATCTAAACCGACGACGTCGATGAGATAAGCCGGACCCATAGGCCAGCCGAATTTTTCCATAACTTTATCGACATGGGTAAAGTCCGCGCCTTGCTTAAGTAATAAGTCAAAAGCACCAAAGTATGGGAATAGGACACGGTTCACTAAGAAGCCTGGGCAGTCATTGACGACAACGGGCACTTTACCCATTTTAGTTGCGAGCGCAACCGTGGTGGCAATCGCTTCTTCAGAGGACTTCTCACCGCGGATCACTTCAACTAGCGGCATACGGTGTACTGGGTTAAAGAAATGCATACCAACGAAGTTCTCTGGACGCTCAAGCACTTCTGCTAAATGCGTAATAGAGATCGTTGAAGTATTCGAAGCCAAAATCGCGTCTTCTTTGACTAAGCCTTCGACTTCTTTGAGTACCGCGTGCTTCACTTTTGGATTTTCTACTACGGCTTCGATAACGATATCAGTCTCGCTAAAGTCGCCATAGTTCAAGGTAGGACGGATACGGCTTAAGGTTTCGCCCATTTTCGCTGGGGTCATCTTTTTGCGTTCGACCATTTTGCCAAGTAGTTTACTCGCTTCACCCATACCCAAATCTAACTGCTCAGATTTGATGTCTTTCATGATGATCGGCAAGCCTTTGCTGGCTGCCTGATACGCGATACCGCCGCCCATGATGCCTGCACCTAATACCGCGGCTTCATTGATTTCATGCGCTTGTTTGCTGTGTTTCTTAGCCAGCTTCTTAACCAGCTGATCATTTAAGAACAGACCGACTAAGCTCTCAGCTTGTGGCGTTTTGGCGGCTTTGGCAAAATAAGTGGCCTCAACTTCGATAGCTTTGTCACGTGGCAAATTGACGTGCTTTTCGATCGCTTCGATAGCGAGCGCTGGCGCTGGATACTGCTTAGGATTGGCTTTTGAGAAGATCATGCCTTTGGCGCTATTGAACGCCATGGCCTGCTCAAGCTGGTTTAATTTAACAGGATTGAGCTTCTCTTCACGTTTGGCTTGCCAATCAAGCTCGCCTGAGATACATTTTTTGACTAAATCAACAGCAGCGTCTTGCAAGTCATCAGCGGCAACAGTAGCGTCCACTAAGCCTAACTTTAGCGCCTCAAGTGGTTTTTTTGGCTTACCCGTCGCGATAAGCTCTAAAGCGTTATCAATACCGATGACGCGAGTACTACGCACCGTACCACCGAAACCTGGGAAAATACCGAGCTGCGTCTCTGGCAGACCGATGCTGGCTTTTTCGCTCATCACACGGTATTCACACACTAGAGTCATCTCACAGCCGCCGCCAAGTGCCGCGCCATTGATAGCCGCAACTTTCGGGAAAGGCAGGTCTTCAAAACGATTGAAAGTACCATTGACTTTGACGCCCCAGTCTTTGATTTCATCTTCTGGTTTTTGGAATGAAGCGACAAATTCTGTAATGTCGGCGCCCGCGATAAACACGCCTTTGCCTGAAGTGACGATAAGACCTTTAACATCGTCGGCTTGTTCTAAAGCACTCACCGCTTCGCCAAGCTGTTTATTGGTTTCCATGTCAAATTTATTGACGCTCTCACCTTCAGCATTAAAATGCATATTAGCAATGCCATCCTCTAGCATGCTCACGGTAATGCGATTTCCTTGATATACCATTTGAAACTCCTTGCTGGGTTATAAGATTTATAGGGCTATACAAGCTGATTGATACAATCAAAGCTTATTAAAAGGTTCATTATTTGAATGATTACATTTTTGAATTAAAGTTATCGTTGATAGCTATTAGTAAGAACTAATAGGTAGTAAAAAATAATAATTAATAAAAGATCAATAAGATGAAAGACCAGCTATTGAATTTGACCGGTTAGAGCGTACTGCAATGTATGTTGCTATCAGTGCCCTTTAGCCTGTATCGACAATCAGTTTAGGGATTATAACCGCGACTGTCACAAGCTAAAGCCGGACTCGTAAGTCACTCTTAAGGCTTTAAGAGACATTTACCTACTCTGCAAGATGCTTTATTTGTATAGCAGCACCCTCTAAGACCCTGTAAGAGCCGGCTCTACAACTCATCGTTATTAAGCCTTTAAGGCTTATATTATAAAAACATATTAGCACTCTGAATGAAATCATCAATACGTAACCAAAGCTTAGCCAATCTTACTCGCGCGCAATACGGGCTAAGCGACTATACTTGCGCAGTCGCTATATAAGCCGCTGTCACTATCATGCTAAACTCATGCTAAACTAAGGCGATTTTCGCTTTTGTCTTTTCACTTAGTCATTGGTAGCTTTATGTCTCTCCCCTCCACTTCGCAATTCGTTCCTTTTGACTCCTTTGAGCAGCTCTCTTACTCGTTACGCACACAATTAGCCGCAGATATTGAAGCGCTATTTACTTACGCCAATTTGCCAAGTCCGCTCGGTGATGCTTGTCGCTATGTGATGACCGGCGAAGGCAAGCTGGTGCGGCCTTTATTAGTCGCCAGTGCTTTTGCTAGTGTTATCGCGAGTACTGATGATGTGACCTCAGTTACTGAACAAGCCGAAACGACAAGCGCCATAGCAGATAAACCAGCTGGCTTGGCGACTCTTTTGCGCCATGAAGCCCACTATGATATGTGCCGAAGAGCGGCATTAGCGGTGGAGCTGTTGCACACTTACTCTCTTGTACACGATGATTTGCCGTGTATGGATGATGATGAGCTGCGCCGTGGCCAGCCCACCGCTCATATCGTCTTTGATGAGGCGACCGCTTTGCTAGCAGGGGACGTGCTACAGACTTTAGCCTTTGAAACACTCAGCGCCGAGATACCCACCTTTGCGCCTTTTAATGAGGTGATAGCCAGTAAGCTTTTGGCCGTATTTGCACCGCGAGCGCGGCGTATGGTGGCAGGGCAAATGCTCGATCTCAATGCCGAGGCGAGTACAGACATATCGCAAACGGATTTAGAATCCATCCACCGAGATAAGACCGGCGCGTTAATAGAAGCGGCGCTGCTGATGGGTGGAATATGCGCCGGTGCTACAGCGCCGCAGCGGATGGCACTGCAGGACTGTGCCCAGCATATTGGTCTGGCCTTTCAAGTACAAGACGATATCTTGGATGTGACAGGAAATACCGATGATCTGGGCAAACCGGCTGGCAGCGATGAGAAGCTTGATAAATCAACCTACGTGAAGCTCATGGGCGTGGATGCAGCCAAAGACTACGCGCAGTCGCTATTTGCAGAAGGTCGCGGTGCAATCACTCGTGAGTTAGGTGACGACAATGCCGTGCTAGCGGTTATCGAATGGCTGTGGCAGCGACAAAAGTAAAGTCGAATCTGTAATAAAGGCCGCTAGCAATAGGATACTGTAGTCGATTCACTATAAAAATGACGTAGCGCGCTTAATTTCATAACAATTTTATTTTGAACTGACTATATGAATAATCATTCTACTCCGACCATCTATTTAGGCACAGGCGGCTATAGCGATACTGACCTGCTGGGTACGCTGTATCCTGAAGGAACCAAAAAGACCGACTTTTTACGTGAATACGCTAAGCAATATGGCGCGGTGGAGATTAACAGCACCTTTTATGCGCCTATCGGCCAAAAAGCCTTTACCGGTATGATTAATAAAGCTTATGAGCAAGCCGATAGCGAGTTGAAGTTTGCAGTAAAACTGCACCAAGACTTTACTCATGCGCGTAAGGGCACAGCGGAGCACGCACAATCTTTTCTCAATGCCTTGACGCCGCTGATCGAAGCAAATGCTCTAGCTCCTCTTCTGCTCCAGTTCCCACATGGCTTTGACCGTACTCGCGAGCATCGTCTGTACTTGGCAGAACTTGTCAGCTGGTTTAAGGACTATCCGCTTGCCATCGAGTTTCGTCATAACGCATGGCACACCCCGCAAGTAGTCGATAGCTTTAAACAGCAAGGTCTCATTTGGTGCAGTGTGGACTATCCTAAAGTCAGCGGTCTACCACCATCACGATTGATATTCACCGAGCGCACCGGCTACCTAAGGATGCATGGTAATAATCTGCACTGGTGGGATGCGATGAGCGCCGCTGATCGTCATGATTATCGTTATAGCGAGGCGGAGATGCAGAATTGGGCGCAAGCGATTGCCAATCAGCGTCAGCATTTCGATACGCTATATATCTTTTTTCAAAATACCGTGAAAGCGCACGCGTACTATAATATTGCGATGTTGCGAGAGGCGCTAATAGCGCATAACTTTGACGTACTGTAGTTAACCTAAACCCTAATTTAATAAGAGCGCTATGGATTCACTCAGTCAAATCGTCTTGGGCGCGAGCGTCCAAGGGGCATTACTTGGCAAATATCAGGGTCGCAAAGCCTACCTATACGGGGCGATACTGGGCACGCTGCCTGATTTGGATGTCCTGATTAGCTACCCCGACCCCATCAGCGACATGACCTACCATCGCAGCTTTAGTCATTCTTTATTTGTCCTGAGCGCAGTAGGTATCGCAGGCGCTTGGCTAATCAGTCGATATCATCACTGGCGCAATATGCCGTTGCCTTATTCAACGCGGCGCTTAGCACTTGCCATGACGTTGGTGTTGACCACCCATCCTATCTTGGACAGCTT
The DNA here is from genome assembly GCF_022129275.1 of Psychrobacter sp. Ps3. Taxonomy (NCBI): domain Bacteria; kingdom Pseudomonadati; phylum Pseudomonadota; class Gammaproteobacteria; order Moraxellales; family Moraxellaceae; genus Psychrobacter; species Psychrobacter sp. Ps3. The sequence continues at coordinate 2,392 of NZ_JADQAL010000022.1, read as the reverse complement.
TACGGTCTACGGCACGCAGCTATTTTGGCCGCTGCAAGACCCGTTGCAGATGACCCCAATCAGTATTGCCTCCGTCTTTATTATTGATCCACTCTATACCCTGCCGCTGCTCATCGCGCTGATCGTTGGTCTGGTAAAAGGGCGTCGCCTTGGTATTTTTCACAAAGGGCTGCTGGCGCGCTGTCAGCGCTTTGCCGTTTGGATGCTGATTGTCAGTAGTGGCTATTTGCTTACGTCACTGGGACTCAAGCAATACGCGCAAGCACAAGCAGAACGCACCTTGGCTGCCGCCAATATCACCCCCGCCCGCCTAAAGACTATGCCCGTGCTACCGACCATCCTGATGTGGCGCACTCTTGCCGAAGATAAGCAGCAGCGAATCATTGAAATCAGAGGCAGCGTGCTGGACGCGCGCTTGCCTGAGTATCGCTACCTTACCCAGTATGATCAGTCGCCACAATGGCGGGACAATTTGCCAGCGCAAAGCCGACCCTATGCCCAGCGGCTAGAGTGGTTCTCGGGTGGCTGGACAGGCTACCGCGTACACACCACTGCCGAGCAACAACAGCTGGTGGTTGATGACTTACGGATGATGGCGGGTGATCTGCCGTTTTTTAGCTTTGTGTTGGCGGATAAGGCCAATGAGCGTGCCCCGTGGCAGCCCATCACCCCGATAGAAGCTCCTGCTCCCACGCAAGACAATCAAGCGCAGTCTTCACGGTTTGAGTTGATTCAGCAAGGGTTTAAAAGGGTGTTTGATGAAAAGGCGGTGGATATGAGGGAGGGTTGGGAAATTTGTAATAGTTAACATTTGTAAGATAATAATGTAATATAAAACCTCTAAACTTCAGTGTAATATTACTAAAAGTCTATTTTTTTTAATAAAGAGTTAGTTATGGATATAAAAATCGATAAGCAGTCGCTAAAAAAACAAGATATAGACACTAGTGATCTAATTGCAAAAATTGCATCAGGGAAAGCTTTATTGTTTACAGGTGCTGGTTTCTCAAACCTTATAGTCGAACCACTATTAAAGTGTTACAGCGTTAGACTCGTTTAGCCTACTACTGTAGTACTTGCACTCGTCTGCCTTGTACCACTTTTAATATTGATTGACTATACGCATAATTTAAGCTCAGATGAAACATCAGAGGCGAAAGGTTTAGCCCATGCAATATGTGATTTAGGTAATTTTCCTTCGGATGTTAGAGATGATGACTTACGGTTTGTAACTGAATATTTTATAGCAAATAACGATAAATCTGAGCTTATTGATCTCTTGAAAAAGAAATATACAATCACTAGTACAGATGATGTGCACAATACAATATGTAAAGCAAAGTGGAAAAGGTTTTATACGACAAATTACGATAAAAGTATAGAAATAGCGTCTGAAAATTCTGGAAAAAAGGTTGAGTGTATAGATATTAGCTTTCAAGCTAATTCATATTATAAAAGAGAAAACCTATGTATTCATTTAAATGGTTCGATTGACAGCTTAAACCTAGATAGTCTAGAAAATACATTCAAACTATCTACGTCATCTTATATATCTCCTGAATCATTTATTCAATCTGACTGGCATTATTATTTTAAAAAAGACTTAGATCGCTGTAGTGCAATATTTTTTGTTGGATATTCAATGTACGATATAGAAATCCAAAAAATTCTATATGAGAATAGCCTGTTAAAAGAAAAGACTTATTTCATCACTCGAGAGGAATCAAGCCGAAAAACAATATTTACTTTATCGAAGTTTGGAAATGTACTACCTATTGGAGTTGAAGGTTTTGCAAAGCTAATTAAAGAAAATAGAGATATATTAGAAAACTATGATTCAGATTACTATCTTCAATCCTTATCAAAGTACGAACTCTCTTATAATCAAGTTGATATACAAGATTCAGATGTAGAATCTATGATAATGTTTGGTAAAACTGATACTGAATCGATTGCTGATGCAGTATTAAGCGAACAGAGGATTCCCTATATAATAATAAGAAGCCAGCTGGAAAGAGTCAGAAGATTTATTGAAAATAACAGAAACATAATTTTATATAGTGATATGGGTAATGGTAAAAGTATAATTACAACGCAAATTCATGCTTATTTAACAGCTCTATCAATTGATTGCTATTATGTATCAGACTTAGAAGGAGATTTCATTGAAGACATTGATCATCTCTCGAAAAGTGGTAAAAAGATAGTCATAACTTTGGATAGCTATGAAAGACATGTAGAGCTATTGCAACATTACGCATACTCACTTCCCGATAATATAAATATAATAGACCTCTTGCAAAAGTAGTTGTAAGACACAACGTATATTATTGAACTCTACTTACTTAATAGATATGCCAAACATAGATAAGCTACTCAAACAAAGTGACGC
>NZ_JADQAL010000021.1:0-46143 GCF_022129275.1 Psychrobacter sp. Ps3 | reverse complement strand
AATAGGCTTAATCAAGTTGTTTAAAATCGTGGCTCATAAATATCGCAACCGTCGTCAGCGCTATGATCTTAGAATGAAGCTGTTTGCTGGTATCATTAATTCCGAGCTTAAACTATGACTTTTGCAAGAGGTCTAATTGCGACTTCACGCACTGGAGTACATGAACGTCTTCGTGCAAAGCTTAAAGATATACGGTTCGAATACAATGAAATTAGTCTTGATATGCTTTTTGAAGATGAAATATATGAATTAATTGATATAATTGATAATTTGGGTATGTGGGGAGATAAAGCTGGACTACCACAAGATTTGAAAGCTAAATTCATTAAAGAGAAAAACAGCTCTCAACTTTCTTTAACTCTTCTAAACTTATTTAATGCACCTCAATTTAAAGAAAGAGTATTGAATGAACTATCACCTCTTCTAAGTAATACTAAAATTAAAGATACAATCTTTGCAATCGCCTTATGTCAAGTTGTTGATATTGAATGCGATTTCAGTATAATATCCGAGATATCAGGTAATGATGAAATATATAGTGCAGAGATGAAAAGTAACGTGAATTTTCGGAATCTATTCCATATTACTACCCAAGGGATAAAAACGAAGTCTAGTCTTTTCTGTTTATCTATAATTAGAAATTATTTTTCGCCAACTTATGTCACGAATATATTGCAAGTGATCGCACAACGTCTCAATGGGTATAGTTCTAAAGATTACCAACAAAGTGTAATATTTAAATCGATTTTAAGATTTTCTTTTATAGAAAGATTGTTGTCTGATACAAATAAAAAAGGTAGCCTTAAAAAATACTATGAAAACTTAAAAGTTTCTGTTGACTGGTTAAAAAGAGATCCTCACTTTTGGTTACAGTATGGAATGGCCCATATTACGTTCAAAGAATATGGAAAGGCTCAACAATTTCTAGACCAATCTTATGCTTTAGCCTTAAAAAAAGATAGTGATTACTACACAAGCTATATAGACATACAGCAAGCCAGACTATTAATTCTAGTAGCAATGGGCGAAAATGAATCGAATAAAATATATACGAAATTTTCAAAAGCTCATTCAATGCTCTATAATTTAGAAAACAATGTATATAAATTCAGACAGGTTCTAATGTATAGAGAATTTTACAATTCATGTTATACAAAACTATCTAAAGGTAATCAAGTAGCATTTCAAAGATCCTGTCAAAAAATAATAAAATCAATTGATATTTCAGTTAATAAAGGGGAAGTTAATTTGTTCCAGCAGTATCCTATAAGAAAAGCAAAAGAAGATTTAGAATTTGTTTTAGAATCAATTTCTAACTTAACTGGTGTCTAGAATTCAGCTTAGTACCTCAAACCAAAAAAAGGACGCTTCACGGCGTCCTTTTTCAAATCAAATGCTTAATAAAAATTACACGTCAACGCCAACATCTTGACCTTTATATTTTGCGTTTGCCTATTCCTCGTTCACTAGCTTATCGATAAGTGTATTTAAATGATCAAGATTTAATGGGCGCAGACTTAACATACCAACTTACACTCACAAACAGCAATACCGCAAGCATTGCACCAAACACTTCTACCGCAAGCAGTATCTGTCCTATCGGTTCTGCCTAGCGCGGGAAAATGTTGGCAATATCCGCCGCATACACCGCAAAAAACTCCACCGCGAGCAATAGCAGTATCTTGCCGCGCATCGCATGACCGTCAATTCCCGTGAATAGCTGCCAAATGCTCAGCAGCCCAAGGGTCATCAAAAACACATTAAATAGCGTCATTACCATCGGTGAGTAGTCAGGAAACGCCCGCATCCCTACCAAGTTGCTAAATATCATAAAGCATAGATTATAGATTAATGACCGACAGTGTTAATATGGCAAGTACAGCCATGCGCGCTTTGTTCACGAGCTCCCTCGTGTTAATTCCATTTTTTATTGAAAATCATTATAGTGCTGCTGAACATTTTTTTCTGATAAAGGTTCGCTGGCGATCACTTACTTTCTGTAATGCATCAATAAAGTGTTCTAAAAATAACCGCAATTTGATTTCGCCCACAAAAAAAGGACGCCTCTCAGCGTCCTCTTTTTATTTACAAATCAAAAGCTAGGTAGCTTATTTACCTTCAACACCAGCATCTTGACCTTTGTATTTTGCGTTTGCGTAGTCCCAGTTCACTAGCTTGTCTAGGAACGTGTCGACGTAATCAGGACGACGGTTACGATAATCGATATAGTAAGCGTGCTCCCACACATCACAAGTTAATACCGCGATTTTGTCGTGTGCAAGTGGGTTATCTGCATCACTCGTTTTCATGATAGAGAGTTTGCCGCCAACTTTATCAGCAACTAGCCATGCCCAACCTGAACCGAACTGTGACGTCGCTGCATTTTTGAACTCTTCACGGAATTTGTCATAACTACCGAAGTCTTCTTCGATTTTACCTTTTAGATCACCTGTTGGCTCGCCGCCGCCATTGTCAGGCGTCATGCAGTTCCAGTAGAACGTGTGGTTCCAGACTTGCGCTGCTTGGTTAAACATAGTTTGTTTGCTATCGTCTTTTGCCGTAGCTTCAATGATCTCAGGTAGTGTCTTATCTTCAAGACCAGAACCTGGTAGCATATCTTTTAATTTATTTACGTAAGCTGCATGGTGCTTGTCATGATGATACTCTAGTGTCTCGGCACTGATATGTGGCTCTAGTGCGTCTTTAGCATAAGGTAGATCTGGTAGTTTGATATTTGACATAGTTATTTTATCCTTGCTGTTTTAGCCAACACTTTATAGCCGTAATCTCTACACCGTTTTGATGATAGAGCTCGCTATTAAATAGAAGACTAAGTTGGCTGAGTTTATTATTAGTGAATATGCACTGGTGCTTGAAGTACCTTGAAATACTTAGACACCTTATTATAAATTCCTTTATCAGAAATCTAAAAAGTTATAACCCTAAAACGAGCTTAATGACTCCGAGTGGCTACTTATCGATTTAAATCAATGTTATAGATTCTAATGAATAAGAAGTAAACTCAAAGGGCATAAGCTGTAAGCTATAATTCACTGTAGCTTGTGAGCTAGTATAACAATAGTCGCGGGTGATATCCGTTACTAAATGTTATAGAGCATTCGCTAACTAGTATAGGCTAGCGGATAACGCAGACAACTTCTCAAATCTTGGATAGTTTTTATGAATACCCCCACTTCGCAAACGCTTGCACAGAGCCCGTCAAAGGATGAGTTCAGCGAATTTTCAGGACAGAAGCAGTTTTCGGCACAAAGTCAATGGGTGCTAGCCAGCAATAATAAAGGCAAGCTTGCCGAGTTTGAGCGATTATTTGCAGCAGCGAACTTGGACATTACCATCACACCTCAAGGTCAGCTCAATATAGCAGATGCGATTGAGGACGGTTTGAGCTTCGTTGAGAACGCCATTATCAAGGCGCGTCATGCTAGCCGTAGCAGCGGGTTGCCGGCGATCGCCGATGATTCAGGCTTATGTGTACCAGTGTTAGGTAATGCGCCCGGCATCTACTCTGCTCGCTATGCCGGCGAGCATGGCAATGACGCTAACAATAACGCCAAGCTTATCTCTGACTTGCAGCCTATTCGTAAGCAAAACCCAAACGCACCTATTAAGGGGATGTTCGTCTGTGTATTAGCGCTGGTCCGTCACGCTGATGACCCGCTTCCGATTATCGCTCAAGGCTTATGGCAAGGCGAGATATTAGACGCGCTACATGGCGATGGTGGTTTTGGTTATGATCCACTATTTTGGTTACCCCAATTAGAGGCAACGGCGGCAAGTTTGGATAGTGCTCATAAAAACCAAATCAGTCATCGCGGACAAGCGATTAGGCAATTATTGCAGCAATTATGAGGTTTTGGGCATCTATTTATCTCTTTTTGCAAGCAATTTAAAGCAAATATACGCTTAGGTAAACAGATAGCTTTTACTTTAATTAGTAGATAGATTATACTGTTCTACTTTTAAATTTTATTGCTGCTGGGCTAAGGCCCTTTTATTTGATAAAAGACTGACTAAAACAGTAATCAGGGTTACAGGCAGCGGTAATGGTTATCAGCGCTCAGTGTTTAAGCTGATATCTGCAATACCCTATTCATTCTAACGGCAATCGATAACTCGTTTATCTTTATCCATATATAAGCGCGATTGGCTATTATTTTAATCATCTAAGGTGTAATTAACATGGCTACAGATTTACAAGTCACAACCAACAAGCTGTCTAACAAAGAGACACAACTGACGGTTAAAGTTCCTGTTGAAAAAATCCAAAGTAAAGTCGAAGGCCGCATCAGCCAAGTGGCGAAAACCGCCAAAATCGACGGTTTTCGTAAAGGCAAAGTGCCAATGTCGCACATCCGCTCACAGTACGGTGCGGGCATCCAGCAAGAAGTGATCAACGATGTCATCCGTGATACTGTCTTTGAAGCGATCAAAGAAGAGGACATCCGCGCCGTTGGTATGCCAAATATCGACGACGTTAAACTTGAAGATGACTTCTTAGTGTATCAAGCGACTGTTGAGATCTTCCCAGAAGTGGAAGTACAAGGTATCGATGAGATCGAAGTAGAGCGTCATACTGCTACTGTTGATGATGCTGATGTCGATACTATGATCGAAAACCTACAAAAGCAGCGTCAAGAGTACGTTGAGAAAAAAGGTAAAGCGACCAAAGATACTCAGGTCACTTTCGACTTTGAAGGTTCAATCGACGGCGAGAAGTTTGAAGGCGGTAGCGCTGAAGACTTCAAACTAGTCATCGGTAGCGGCCAGATGATTCCAGGCTTTGAAGACGGTATCAAAGGCATGAAAGCTGGCGAAGAAAAGACCATCGATGTGACTTTCCCAGAAGATTATCAAGCCGAAAACTTAGCGGGTAAAGAAGCTCAGTTCAAAATCAACGTTAAACTGGTCGAAAAACCTAAGTTACCTGAGATCGATGAAGAGTTCCTTGAGCTGTTCGGCGTGACTGAGGGCGGCGTAGACAAACTAAAAGAAGATGTGCGCAAAAATATGGAACGCGAAATCAAGAACGCCGCGCGTAGCCAAGTGAAGCAAGCGACTTTTGATGCGCTACTAGAGAAAAACGAATTTGATGTGCCAAGCGCGATGCTAGAGCAAGAGATCGATCGTCAGCGTAGCATGATGATGCAGCGTTTCGCTCAGCAGTTCGGCTCAAGCGCTGATAGCTTTGATAAAGATATGCTTCCTAATGAGCTGTTCGAAGAGCAAGCCTTACGTGCCGCGCGTCTAGGTATCATCGTCGCTCGCCTCATCGATACTAAGGGTATTGAGGTCGATCAAGATCGCGTCGAGACTTTCATTAAAGAAGCTGCTGAAAACTACGAAGATCCAGCTGAGGTCATCGAGTACTACACTAATGACAAGCAGCAACGCGCAAATATCGAATCAGTCGTGTTAGAAGACCAAGTGGTTGACTATTTGATTGAGCAAGGTAAAGTCACTGATAAAGAAGTCAGCTATCAAGACCTGCTCGCGGCTCAGCAACAGCAGCAGCAAGCAATGTAGTCAGTGAGTCTTACCGCCTTTGCGCATGAATGAGCGATCATTACCGCATTGAGTGCTAGCGAGATATATAAATTGCCTCAACACCTTTGTTGGGGCATTTTTGTCAGTACGATTTGCTTTTGACCATGACGAATAGTGAGTTTTTTACTATCTTTGCTACGCTGCCCTTGATAATTGATGACTGACGCCTTATTAATAGGGGACAATTTATCATTTGTGACGCTAAGCATTTACTAGTACGCCCTAAAAAAGTTACTATTGCTGGACTTTTTAATTTATAGCTTAGTCCGTTCACAGACTAACCCCTCTATTCTAAAAACAGCGCTTTTTATAAAAACAGTTATTTTATTACTACCCTTTTCTACTTACCTTTAAATATTAGGACATTTCTATGACAGATTATGATCGCATCACTGCCAATCCTCATTTCGATATGCTGATGAGCGCCCACGATCAAGTGCAAAGTTCAGGCCAAGCGGCACAAGGCGCTCTCGTCCCTATGGTGGTTGAGCAGTCCGCACGCGGCGAGCGTTCGTTCGATATTTTCTCGCGTCTATTACGTGAGCGGGTGATATTTTTGACCGGTCAAGTCGAAGATCACATGGCCAACCTTATCGTCGCTCAGTTGCTATTCTTAGAAGCGGAAAACCCGGACAAAGATATCCATTTATATATCAACTCTCCAGGTGGTTCTGTAAGTGCCGGTCTCGCTATTTTTGATACGATGAACTTCATCAAGCCTGAAGTGTCAACCATCTGTATGGGCGGCGCTTATAGCATGGGTTCGTTCTTGTTGGCAGCGGGCGAGCGCGGTAAACGCTATGCGCTAGCTAATTCGCGCGTGATGATTCATCAGCCATCGGGCGGCGCGCAAGGTCAGGCGACTGATATCGAGATTAACGCGCGTGAAATCATCAAGACTCGTGCCCGTCTCAACGAGATTTTGGCTGAGCGTACCGGCCAGCCAGTAGAGAAGATCGAAAAAGACGTTGAGCGTGACTACTGGTTAGATGCCAAGGAAGCCAAAGAGTATGGTTTAGTCGATGAAGTATTAGAGCGTCGCCCTGCTGACCTTAAGTAATCTCTGATAGTTATGATTGAATACTGAATACTCCAATGCTGATAATTTAAGTAGTTAGACATTGGAGTATTAGGGTTTAAGTAGACGACTGACTCACCGTTATCGATAAGTTTTAAACTAAAAAGCAAGATTTTAGGAGTGCCTCTATATGGCAAAAGATAAGACCCCGCAGTGCTCATTTTGCGGTAAAGCCAAAAGTGAAGTAAAACAGTTAATTGCCGCTGATGATGCCAATATCTGTAATGAATGTGTTGAGCTTTGTACTGACCTCATCGTAGACAGCGTTGACGAGGAAGAAACAGATGGCGAGCTTGATACCTCATGGGTCAACAAAAAGCTACCGACTCCTAAGGAGCTGCGCGCCAAGCTTGATGACTATGTAATCGGTCAGGACGCGGCCAAAAAAGCCTTGGCCGTTGCAGTTTATAACCACTATAAGCGTCTTAAAGTCAGCCAAACTTTGGCCAGTGATAAGAAAAAAGCTAAGATCGGCGCGGATGATGCGATGGTTGAGTTGGCCAAGAGTAATATTTTGCTAATCGGTCCGACCGGCTCAGGTAAAACCTTGCTCGCGCAGACGTTAGCGCGCCTTCTTGACGTGCCTTTCGCTATGGCGGATGCAACAACGCTCACCGAAGCGGGTTATGTCGGTGAAGATGTCGAAAACATCGTACAAAAACTACTGCAAGCTTCTGACTATGATGTCAGCAAAGCCGAACAAGGTATCATCTATATCGATGAGATCGACAAAATCAGTAAAAAAGGTGAGAACCTATCGATCACTCGTGATGTCTCAGGCGAAGGCGTTCAGCAAGCACTGCTCAAGCTCATCGAAGGCACAGTTGCTGCTATTCCGCCGCATGGTGGTCGCAAGCATCCACAGCAAGAGCTGATCCAAGTCGATACCAGTAATATCTTGATTATCGTAGGTGGTGCTTTTGCTGGTCTCGATAAAGTCATCCAGCAGCGCACTGAAAAAGGCGGTATCGGTTTCAATGCTGATGTCAGCTCAAAAGACGATAGCCGCCGCAGCTCAGACTTACTACAGCTTGTCGAGCCAGAGGATTTGATTAAGTTTGGCCTGATCCCAGAGCTGATTGGCCGTTTGCCGGTATTAGCCGCATTAGAAGAGCTCGACGAAAATGCGCTCATCCAGATATTGACTGAGCCTAAGAACGCTTTGGTGAAGCAATACGAGTATCTCTTCGATATGGAAGGCGCTAAGATTACCTTTACCGAAAAGGCGCTTGATGCCATTGCCAAAAAAGCCATGGAGCGCAAAACAGGGGCGCGTGGTCTACGTTCTATCGTCGAAAACGCCTTGCTAGAAACTATGTATGAGCTACCATCGATGGAAAATGCTAAGTCAGTCACTGTCGATGATACCGTCATCAACGAAGGCAAAATCCCTAAAATTGCCTAGCTCTTCATTGTTGGCAGTTATAGGCTTATTAAATAATACAAAGGTGTCTAGCATTATGTATGCTAGACACCTTTTTTTATGCTAAAAGATGACAGCTGCGTATACTGATGGGTTTCAGTTGCAAGCCTAAGTCGTGATAAGCTCACATCATGTTCGTTTGTATTTAACGTGTTATTTTATCTATTTAACGCTCGTACTTAATACCTCATTACTTTTATTATTACTCTCATCATTACAAAGGATTGTTACTCATGTTGAACTCTATGACCGCGGCCCTACGCCAGCATTTGCCTGACTCCTTACAACCTCATGCCTCCAATAGCACGCAAAGCGAAGATATCAGCGACTTTTATAGAGGTCACGTCGCCGCAATTACTGGTGCAGGCTCGGGTATGGGCCGCGCGCTTGCTATCCATTTGGCCAAAATGGGCTGTGAGGTGGCGCTCTCAGATATCAGTGCAGAGCCGCTCGCTGAAACGCAAAAACTGCTCGAAGGTTATGATGTTAAAAGCACTATTAGTGTCCTTGATGTTGCGGACAAAGATGCCGTTTATAACTGGGCGGATAGCGTAGTCGCCGACCACGGCAAAGTGAACTTTGTGTTCAATAATGCCGGCGTGGCGCTCTACTCGACGGTCGAAGGTAGTAGTTTAGAGGAGCTAGAATGGGTGATGGATATCAACTTCTGGGGCGTGGTATATGGCACCAAGGCCTTTTTGCCACTGATCAAAAACAGCGTCAAGCTTAGTGAAACCGATGCCAGTAAAGCCAAAGCCGATAATAAATCACGTCAATTCAATGAGCATGGGCACATCGTTAATATCTCAAGCCTATTTGGTCTCACCGCTCAGCCATCTCAGTCTGCTTATAACGCCAGTAAGTTTGCGGTACGCGGCTTCACTGAGAGCTTGCGTCAAGAGCTCGATATTCAGCGTAGCGGCGTCTCAGCGACTTGTATTCATCCGGGCGGTATCCGTACTAATATCGCCAACAGCGCCCGCGGTAACGATAGCATCAGCGAGCTTGGCATGCGCTCAGGCCCGAGCGCCATTCGCAGCTTTAATAAGTTTTTGAAATTTGATGCCAATGAGGCCGCTTGGATTATTCTAGAAGCCGCCGCTACCAATCAGCCGCGGCGCTTGATTGGTAATGATGCTAAGATGATAGATGCGGTGCAGCGGGTATTCCCAAACCGTTATAGCAAGATATTGAATGACGTTAATAAGCTATCTCGCAAGATGAAAAAACGCAACTCAGCAAAACCCAGTCGTTCTTAGTTCACTTGTTTGTTTCATCCCTCATTTATGATGGCAATAAAAAACACCTAAGCTCTAAAGCTTAGGCGTTTTTTATAGTTGCGAGTTTTGTATATATGCGTTTATTTATTGCATACGCGTTAGGGTAATTTCATATCGCCCGCGACTAGCCAGCCTGATTTTCGCATTAGCCAAGCCACAGATCCGGCAATAATGGCTGGCAATACAAACATCAGTAAGATAATCGCCGTCCACAACTGCGTAGTGCTCATCAGGTCCTGTGAGGCTTCAATCACTCCGAATACTCCTACCAGTCCAGCCGTACCCATACCTGCGCCGGTCGCAGTACAAGCCAGCTTAAACACTACTGTTGCGATAGGTCCAACGATGGCGCTCGCTACGATGGCAGGTAATAAGATAATCGGCTTTTTGAGGACATTAGGAATTTGCAGCATGCTCGTACCAAGGCCCTGCGAGATGACGCCACTAAAGCCATTATCCTTAAAGCTAGCAACCGCAAAGCCAATCATGTGCGCGGCGCAGCCGACCACCGCCGCGCCGCCAGCGAGGCCGCCAAGGCCAATAGCGATACAGATAGCCGCACTAGAGGTTGGTAGTGTCAGCAAGATACCGACGATGACCGCGATGACGATGCCCATGAGTAGCGGCTGTAATTCCGTGGCTGCTTGAATGCCTTGACCAACTGCATTGACTGCGACGACTACCGGTGGATTAAGAAAAGCGCACACCGCCCAAGCCACCGTACAGACTACTAAAGGCACCAGCAAGATATCGAGCTTGGTCTTACCTGAGACCCAAGTACCCGCCCGATAGGCAAACACGGAAGCTAAATAAGCGCCAATAGGATTACCAGGCAGCGCCAAAAAAGTAGCCGGCCCAGCGTCTTGCGCGGTAAACAATGTCCCTGCGATAAAGGCTTCAGTATGCGCGCCAAGCATACCAGCGACCAAGCAGCTAAGCATCACTAGCGTCGGTGCTTTGAGATAGTAAGCGATACCTACGCCTATCCCTGCGCCCATTAGCACAGAGGCAAGTTTGCCGATAGCCATCAGCGCCGGGATCTGCAACCAACCACCGATTTGCGAGATGATAAGTCCAGCGATTAAAGTGACAAATAGCCCCAAGGCCATACCTGTAAAAGCATCGATAAAATACTTTTGAAAGAATGATTTGATCATCCCAGTTGATGCTGTTGTCGTCTCAGCTGAGTTCATGAGTAGGCTCTCACTGTTCGTTTATAAAGGGCGATAGTCTTGCTGATGGCTATCGGCTCAGATAATCCATAATTAAAATATTTTATCGTTAAAACAAGCGCTTGCTCAGTGCACTCAGCAAAAAAATAGCACAAAAAAAGCGTCGATGTGACGCTTTTCTTGTTAGTAACTTCTTGCCGCTAGCGGCGCTGCTCGACGATAATAGAGTCAATACCGTTGTTTTGTAGGCGCTGCTGAGCGCTAGTGACTTCTTGACGAGTCGTCATCGACCGTGAAATCACTTGATAAATAGGCAAGCCATTACCAGTCGTATTTTTGACGACTTTGGCATCGACCCCTGCCATCAGCACTTGCGCGCGGCGACGATCCGCTTCATCAGCATCACCGAAGCTATTGATTTGTAGGATATAAGTTGGTGCTTGCGCTCTTTGTACTGTCGCTGCGCCGCTGTTAGCAGCCGTATTGGCGTTATTGCTTGCATTACTATTAGGAGATGCAGGCGTAGTGCCGTCATAAGTGACATTTTCTTCTACTATGGTAATCTCATTACTAGCACTACTGTTATTAGCTGCTGAATTGCTACTCGGTTCAATCGTTGTAGTTTCAGAGATACCAAAATTGCCGGTATCATTACTATTGTCAGCGTTAGTCTCAGGCTGAGTCACGACAACATCAGCCTCAAAGTCGTCAGTAGCCCCTAAGCGATCATTCTCGGCTCCGCCGATATCTTCATCAGGAATAGTCGCCATCTCTTGGTTAGGCAAGATATCATAAAACTCATAATCGGCATTGTCAGTGTCCGTCTCCACGCGCGGCTGTATCTGCCTATCAGCATCAGCTGCGGTTTCACTGCCTGCGGGGCTGAAATTGAACAAGGGCGAGAGATATATAAACACCCCTATCATTAGCGTCAGTATTGCACCAACGAACATCCACAATAAGCCTGATACGCTACTCGACTTACGTTTTTCAGTGGCGCCTCTAGGTTTTTTGGCTAACATGGATCGGTTTCTCCCTACTGAGTTTATATAAGACTATGTTGATATAAGACTATATTAATCTAAAACCACACTGATAGCAGTATAACGTATTCGCCTACATGCTAGAAGGCGCAGTCAGCCCTAATAGATTTAGGCCATTAGCCAGTACTTGCCGAACCGCCTTTGACAAACGCAGGCGCGCCTGCATCATATCTAGCTCCTCAGCGCTCGGTGTCGCCCCTGAGGTCAAGCTCATAGGCAAGATACGGTTGGTGTCATACCAGCCGTGGAACAGCGCGGCTAACTCTTTGAGGTAGTTGGTCAAAATATGCGGCTCATAACCTGTTGCGGCGCGCAATAAAGTCGCAGGATAAGCAGCTAGCAGCTTAATAAGCGCCTCTTCGCTTGGCGCGCGCAGCAAGTTTTGCTGCGCTGCACCTACGCTATCATCAACGCTCAGCCCGCTAGTTTCTAGTTTTTCTAATACGCGGCAGACGCGGGCGTGCGCGTACTGAATGTAGTACACTTGATTGTCTTTGCTCTGGGATTTGGCCAGCTCTAAGTCAAAGTCTACATGCACCTCAGGCTTACGCGCCACATAATAAAAACGCGCAGCATCATTACCGACCTCTTCACGTAGCTCACGCAGTGTCACAAACTCCCCAGAGCGCGAAGACATGGGTACTTTTTCGCTGCCACGCCATAAAGCAACAAACTGCACTAACACCACATCCAAACGCTCGGCGTCGATACCAAGAGCCAATAGCGCTGCTCGGACTCGCGGCACATAACCGTGATGATCCGCGCCTAAGACATCGATGACTTTATCAAAACCACGGTCAAACTTGTTTTTGTGATAAGCGATATCGGAGGCAAAATACGTGGTCTGACCATTCGCGCGGCGCACTACCCGATCTTTTTCATCGCCAAAATCCGTCGACTTAAACCAGATATTACCGTCTTTCTCGTATAGGTGGCCTTTGTCTTCTAATATTTGTAGCGCCGGCTCAATCTCATCAGTGATTGATCTTTCGCTAAACCAGCGCTCATAACGCACGCCAAAATCGTTCAAATCGTCTTTAATATCAGCCAAAATACCCGTCAACGCCGCATTAAGAAACAACTCATAGTTCGCGCCTAACAATGCTTTACTATTGGCAATTAAGCCATCGATATGCGCCTCTTTGTCACCTGAGATCAGCTCCTTGTCACCGTTCGCCGTGATATCGTACTGAGCATCAGCCGCAACGTCTTTGGCGACTTGCTCAAAAGAATGCACGTAACTGTTGCCGTGCTGCGTCTTTACCATCTCTGCGATATCGCGGACATAGTCGCCTTTATAAGCGTTAGAAGGGAAAGTCACGCTCTCGCCATTCGCCTCTAGATAGCGCAAATAAGTACTGGTCGCCAAGATATCCATCTGCCGGCCGGCGTCATTGACATAATATTCACGGGTAACGTCATAGCCGACGGCTTCAAGCAGATTGGACACACTCATACCAAAGGCGGCGCCGCGCCCATGACCGACATGCAGGCTTGAGGTCGGATTGGCGGAGACAAACTCGACTTGCACCTTTTGCCCTGCGTACTGCTCACTAAGACCAAAGCGGTCTTGTAGAGCGAAGATATCCTCTAAAACGGCAAACTTAGCATCACTGTTCAAAAACACGTTAATAAAGCCAGGCCCGGCGACATCCACTTGGCGGATATCTTGGTTGTCAGGAAGCGCGTTTACGATTTGCTCCGCCAACGCGCGCGGATTTGTTTTGGCGGCTTTGGCAGCGGTCATCGCGATGTTACTGGCAAAATCGCCGTGACTTAAATCCTTGGTACGAGTAATTTGGCTCTTATTTTGCCAATCAGCAGGCAATACGCCGCTTTCTTTTAGAGTTTGAACAGCATCATCAAACAGGGCGGCTAAAGTATCGATTTGGGCTTGTGACATAGGGGTATTAACTCAGATAAATAGGACAAAAAAGTGATAACCCGTAAATATAACAATCTTTGGGGTTTATTGCATCACAATTGACAAAAATAGTAGCGCTACGTGCTGATTTACGCACATAAATGGCTTAACACTACTTCGATGACTACTTAGTCGTAATAATCAGCGCTTAGCGGTTGTCCTACAGAGTTGATACACGCATATCACAGTGATAGAAGTTATAATGCTACCCAACTTATACCATAGGATGTAGATATGTTCGCCATTGCTGCTAACACAGTCACCAATTGGGGCCTGTATATATTACTACCGATATTTATCGCTTTTTTATTCTTTATTATGTTCGATATCTCTAAAAAATCCAATGCCGGCCGCGCGGGCACCTTTTGGATATTTTTGGCACTCGGCGCTGGGTTTATGGGCTTTTTGCTTAAATTGCTATTAGAGCTCGCCTTTAAGAAGTGGTTGATTTAAGGGGATAGCCCTTCACTGACAACCACTTCGCTGACATAAGTGGGCATATCCCAAGCGCCGCCAGGCTCTATCAGGCGACATAACCCTGTGGTCTGCTCAAGTGTTTTTGCAAAGGTTTTGCCATCCCAAACCCAGTGAGTCATTGACCAACAGTCGCCTAATCCGCGACCTTTATGCGCTGCGAATATCTCGCCATTGTCATAACGACTACCTGATGTAGTAATCAGCTGCGGGTTTTGGGGATGCGTATTATCTATAAGCCAGTAACCGCTGCCAAAATTATAAGCGCCCGTCCAACAGCTATGAACCGCTAACGTATGCTGACTATCTACGGGTATAAACGTCCAGTTAAGCTCACTTGGGCTATACTCTTGGATACTTTGGTAGGCTTTGGTTTTTGGATTGACCAGCTCACACTCTCCCATCCTCTCTTTTGTACCCATTAACTCCTCAGAGTCAATATCTACCCACGTATCGATATTATCTTGCAAATAACTCAAGGTCGATGGTGCAAGCGGCTGCTTGTCTGGGTCAGCATATACAAAGGCTTTTTTGATGATAGGTTTGGCATTAGCCGCTTTGGGAGTTTGCCGATTGGGATTATTCTTACTGACTAGTGCAAGCGATGTGCCTACTCGGCCTTGGACGTCGTCTAATTTCAATAATACAGCGGCCATACCTTTATCAGATATTTGCCAGTGGTAATCACCTCTTGCCAACACTATTTTAGTATTTTGGCGAGCGTGTTTGATAAGTTGAGCCGTTTGCTTGCTAGTCAGCTCTCCGTTTTCAACCTCACCATAAGGCTTATCATTTAGCCATAATTCAACAGGCTCGTTTGCCGCGTTAATTTGCGCGATTATCTCGTCTGATGCTTCCCAGTAGTTCAGTAAAACTTGCGTACGTGGTGTTTTCTCACCTGCCGTTACGGTCATCAAAACACTACCGCGCCAATCGTCTACTTCATCGGTATAACCGGCTGCGCGGCAAGTCAAAGTATTATCACAGACCAGTTGCCAATCACCGCTCACAAAGCCGCTGCCCTTGAACGCATCCCCGTAGGCGTCTGATGCGGCAGCAGATAGTGATGCTGCGGATAATAAGGCACTAACGCTCGCTACCCTCAAAAAATATAAGATTGTCATCTGTCACACTCCTTATGCCCAATAAACACGCCTTAAAAACCTCACCGCTTGGCGATAAGCGTCGCGCGCTTCGGCGCAGGATAGCCCTCAATCGTTTTACTCTGATCAGTGGAATCAAGAAAATCTGCCAGCGATTGATAGGTCATCCATTCGGTCGCGCGCTGTTCCTCTATCGTCGTCGCATCGATATCGACGCAGCGCACCTCACGAAACCCTACCTTTTCAAGCCAACCGATTAGCGCCGCAACCGATGGCAAAAAGTAGACATTATTCATCTGCGCGTAACGATCATGTGGCACTAGTACCGTATTAGCATCACCATCGATTACTAAAGTCTCAAGCACTAGCTCACCGCCTTTGACCAGCTGACCGCGCAGCTGCTGGAGATGCGCGAACGGCGACTGGCGATGATAAAGCACCCCCATACTAAACACCGTATCAAACAGCTGACTGTGCTCCGGCAGTGCCTCTAAGGGTACGGGAATATAGTGCGTGCGATAATTACCTGTATCATTGATATCCGCTGCACCAACAAAATGCCGAATTGCCATAAACTGATGATAAAACAGGCAGGACGGATCAACGATAATCACCGTCTGAGCACCTGCCCCCGCCATGCGCCAACCGTGATAGCCTGAACCGCCACCGACATCGAGTACCCGCCGACCTTTTAGCGGACTCAAATGCGGCGCTACCCGCTCCCACTTCCAGTCGCTATGCCACTCAGTATCTATCTGAATGCCCGAACTCTCATGACCTATTTGAAACGGTCCCTTTCGCCACGGCATTAATTGCTTAAGTAGCGCTAAAGCTTGCTTACGCTCAGAGTCATTAAGAGGAGCGTTAATAATAATAGCTGAACTATTTAAATTCACGCTATCGACGTTTAAATCAGGTAAACGCGCCACCGAGGACTGATAAGCGGGCGCATGCGCATAGTTGCGCTTATCTTTGATAGCGGTGAGCCATTCGGGTAATTTTGTCAGCCACTCATAAGCAATAGGATGCGTCTCAGCGATGGTTAATAAGGTTAAATATAGCTCACGTTCAGCGTTGGCAATGGTGTTGTTGGTCATAAAGTTTCAAGTTTCGCTTAGTTATCGTTGGCCAGATAAGAGGAAGAACAAAGAGAAAAAGATGAGCCTCAAGTTTAGCGCATTTTAATGGTCGTGAAATCTGCGGGGCATGGGTTATTTATTTTTAAGGGTTTATGCGTGCCTCGTCCCTCGGCAGAAGATCTTGTCTTGCGCTTAGCCATAGGGTGCGCGAGGCACACCCTACAAAAAACTCTCGCAATCTATCTAAACACTACTTAAACGCCACCAGCGACACAAAGTTTAAAAACTGAAACCACGTCAAATGCCGCTTAAACCCAACGTGATGTAGGCGCTCATGATGCTGATCTAAAGTATCGGTAATTAACACATTCTCTAGTGCATTGCGCTTACCACTGATCTCCATCTCGCTATAGCCATTGGCGCGTTTAAAGTCATAATAACGCTCAATGAGCCAAGCATCGTATTGCTCGTCAAGTGTATGCGTCTTCTCTGTCAAGACCAAGATGCCGCCTTCTTCTAGCGCGTTATATATCTTCTTTAGCACTGCGACTCTATCGGCAACAGGCAAAAACTGTAGCGTGAGATTGAGAATAACCATATCGCAAGCCTCAAGCTTGATATCGCGAATATCAGCAGTGATGACTTCGATATCGTGCTCAGGGTAATTATCGCTTAATAACTTTTCGGCTTCGCTGGTCATGGCAGGTGAGATATCTATTGCCTTAACCTGTAAGTCTGTTGACTCAAATTCGCCTGCCAAAGCCATTGTTGCACCGCCAAGCGAGCAGCCTAAATCATAAATACGGCTCACCTTTTGACCGCTATTGTTTTGCTGACGATACTTGCAATGACGACGCGCAAAAATAGGTAGCATCGCTAATACTTGCCCGTAGCCCGGCACGCTACGGCGAATCATATCAGGAAAGCAGGCAACCACTTGCTCATCAAATGAGAAGCGCGCTACTTTATCTAATGGCGTGGTAAAGGGTTTATCGAATAGCGTATCGGGTTTGACGCTAGGCTCGATATCAGCTTCTGGAGAGGAATTAGAGTGACTCATGGAACGGCTCGTTTGACAGATAGTGTTATGGTAGAACATTTAGCAAAAGCCCATTATAACATTACTGTTTGTTACTCATAGCTCAAAGCCTGCTTGTTATGCTAAACAGGTAAAACTAAGCGATATAAGCGTACAGTCAAAATCGCAAGATAGGCTTAGTTTAATTGATTAATAATAGGAAATCTTATGCAAACGATTATATTAGGTGGCGGCTGTTTTTGGTGTACTGAATCCGTTTTTCAATCTGTCAAAGGCGTACAGTCCGTGGTATCAGGATATATGGGCGGCGAAGCCACTACTGCCAATTATCGCGCGGTCTGCGGTGGTAATAGTGGTCATATCGAAGTGGTCAAGGTTGAGTTCGATGATGCTACTGTGCCATTAGAAGTGATTTTAGATATCTTTTTTGCCACTCATGATCCCACCACCAAAGACCGTCAGGGTAATGATGTCGGCAGCCAGTATCGCAGTGTGGTGTTCTATACTGACGAAGAGCAGCAAAAGCCGACCATCGATCGCACTATCAATAAATTACGCGATATGGGTATCGATATCGTCACAGAAGTGCACCCTGCTATCGAATTTTATGACGCTGAAGAAGAGCACCAAGACTTCTTCAATCGCAACCCGAACCAAGCTTATTGCAACTTCGCCATTCCGCCAAAGCTCACCAAATTACGTCAAGAGTTCAAAGAGTACATGGTCGCTTAACCGTTGTTGAAGCTCTAGTTATAAATACCGTTATAAGCAAAGCCAAGTGTAAAGACACTTGGCTTTTTTTTATGCCAATTAGCGGTATGATATCGTTATGTTTCCATAAACTACGTTAAGGAAAACCGTATGAATCCAGAATTTTGGCAATCGCGTTGGCAGGAAGGCCGTATTGGCTTTCATAAGTCGGAGGTCAATCCGCTATTGAAGACGTATTTTTCGACTTTAAATGTAGCCAAAGGCGGCCGAATATTAGTGCCGTTAAGCGGTAAATCCCTCGATATGGCTTGGCTGACGCAGCAAGGTTATGAGGTGATTGGTATCGAGCTGGTCGAGTCGGCGGTAGAGGAGTTTTTTGCTGAACAAGGGATTACTCCTACAGTGACTCAGGCTAGCAATAACGCGGATATTAAACACTATCAAGGACAATTATCAGGGCATACTATTGAGCTGTGGGTCGCCGATATTTTTGCACTAACAAGCGAAGACGTTGGTCAAATTGATGCCGTTTATGATAGAGCAGCACTGATAGCCTTACCGTCAGATACGCGCCCGAAGTATTGCGAACATATACTTAATATAAGCGATAACGCGCCGCAGCTTCTGGTCACTATCCATTATGATCAAAGTCAAAAGGATGGCCCGCCATTCTCAGTCAGCCCTGAGCAAGTGCGTCAGTACTATAGCGATACTTATCAGCTCACTGAGCTTGAGGACAACCCCTCAATCTTAAACGCTAATGCGGCACTAAGCGTCACTGAGCATGTTTGGTTATTGACACCTAACACTGCTAATAATAACCCTTGATATAGAAAAGCAATATGAAAATCTTAGTGTTACTAATGAGTTTAGCGGCATTTTTGCTAGTGACGCTACCCGGTCCCCTTTACAGATCTGGCTTAGTGGAATTGGGAGCTGCTTTTGCGGGCTTCAAATATGCGGTTATCACTGGTATTGCAGCGCTGATATTACTTATCGTGCAGATGTTATTTAAGCGGCAGACCGTGACTTTTACCAGTGCAGCGGTCGCGATAGTCTTCTCTCTCATCGCAATCCTTATGCCCCTGAGAATGATGAGTACGGCTAATAGCGTACCAGCTATTCATGATATCTCAACCGATATAATGACGCCGCCTGAATTTGTCGCTATCGCTCCGCTACGTGCTGATGCTCCCAATCCAACGGCTTACGCAGGTCTTGAAACTGCCGAAAAACAACGCGAAGCTTATCCTGAGCTTCAGACTCTGCAGTATTCACAGCCGAAATCGGAGCTCGTAGCCGCTGTTGAGCAGGTCGCTAATAATTTAGGCTGGGAGCTGGTTAATATTGATGCCAATGCAGGTATCGTTGAAGCTACTGATACCACAACTTGGTTTGGTTTTAAGGATGACGTAGTGGTACGGGTGACTGATGATGGCAATGAGCGCTTAGTCGATATACGCAGTAAATCAAGAATTGGTAAGAGCGACTTGGGTAAAAATGCTGAGCGTATTCGTAGTTTTATTAAGGAATTAGACGGGGTTTTGGGGGAGTAGTTTTTAAAAAAAGTGTAACAATAGAGGTGTAAATAGGAACCCCAAATCTTGTTTGGGGTTTTAATGAATTCAAAATTACAACTGCGCTACCTTCTCGACCACTTTAAAGCTCAGCTCATTGTCTAGTGCTTTGAAATGCGCTCGACCGCAGCGAATCTTTTGTTGTTGCGGTAGCGGCAGTTTAGCAATATCTACCGCATGACCTGTTGCGCTTTTGCCGCCTGTGTTCTTGGTTTCGGCGACAAAGTATAACTGCCTTACATCCTCATCTTCTTCTTTAATCACTGCCCAATCCGGATTATAGCTGCCAAGTGGCGTATCAATCTTAAACCAATTAGGCAGCTTAAAATAAAAGCGCATGCTCTCCATACTCTCGCAATCTTGTGCAAACTGGTGCTCAGTATTTGAGTCCAGCGGTATCAAATTATCAAAAATTGTTTTATGCGTATCAGTAACCTCGAAATGATCATCACTGGCATAGACATCCGCCGGCTGAGCCTCTAAGCTCTCTAATAATCGCTGAGCATATATTTGACCGTTTTTTTGGTACTCAATGCCTTTTACCATGAGGTCAGTTTGGGCTTGCTTAATAATCGCAATCAAGCGCTCTAGAAAGACTTGCGGATTAATAAGCATCTCATCAATACGTCCACTTTGACGCAATATCTCCATCAAAGTCAAACGGGTCAGCTTGGTATGGCGAGCCAGATAAGCCAAGATATCAGGCAAGTGCCACGTGGGTTGAGGCGCGTTTGAGTCTGCATCAGTGTCGCTACCATCATAGCTATTATCCTTAGCATAATACTGACGTTGGCTATTGACGGCTAATAAGCGACTCTCCACCCCGCCATCACTCATAGTCAGGCGTACTTTGTTCGCTTGAATTTGCGGCGCGATTATTTCTTCCATATCGACTATCAACTCGATAACGGCAGTGATTAATTCATCAGTATCAAAGCAGACTCGATACTGAGTCTTTTGTTTAATTTTATCCCAAATGGCTTTGAAGTTGTCATCTAGAATAAAACCTTTACGATACTTAACCGCTTGCTTGTGCGCTTGATTTTTTATCCGTCCAGCAAAGCTTACGCCGCAATCCTCTGCAATCTCATTTTGCAAGCTCTTAGCAAAGTCATCATAGCTTTCATTGGCGATGACGGTGAGAATATTAATCTGCTTGTCATAAATCCTGTGACCATCTGCACCAACACATAGACGCAGACCACGGCCAATTTCTTGACGTTTTTTTAGGGTGGATTTGGTCTCATTGAGGGTGCATATCTGGAACACATTGGGATTGTCCCAGCCTTCACGCAATGCCGAATGGCTAAAGATAAACTGCAGCGGATTATTTAGATTCAGCAGTTTTTCTTTATCTTTCATAATCAAGCTATAAGTATCATCGTCGCCCTTAGTATTACCAGAGGTGTCTTTGGCGCGTCCTTTTTTATCGACAGAAAAATAACCGTTATGAATATCGCTCACCCCAGCCTGATAGTGCGCCGCTAATTGTTGTTTTAGATCACGATATTTAGGCTTATCTAATAACGTCTGATATATCTCTTCAAACCACTGGGCAAATTTACCTGAGCGCGTATAGCCATCTGTTTGGTTAACCAGCTCATTATTAACAAGATAATTATCAACGCGGTCAATAAACAGCAAGGATAGTACTTTAATGCCTTGCGGCAATAACTTACGCTGCTTATCTAAATGCGCCTCAATGGTGCGCTCAATTTGATAACGCATGACGCTATCCGTCATGCCACCAGTTTGCTGACCTTGATAAATCACCACGCCATTATCAAACTCAATGTAGCCCTCCACAGCGTTAATGCCGCTGACGATATAGCCATTGGCATATATCTCCCGCTCGGTCTTTTTATACAAATCATCGTTGTCACTGATGCTGATGGTTTTCTTTTTGACCACGCCTTTGACGTTGGCATAGACGCTGACCTTGGCGGTGATTTTGGTCTTTTTGGGCGTGATATCTAGCAGCTCAATATAGGCCTCATTAAAGCTGTCATCGCTCATAACGGAGTCAACTTCGATTTGCTTAACCAGCCCAGCGTCATAGGCTTTGACTGGGTTTAGGCTATAAAGCAGATGACGGCTGTACTTGTGCGTCGCTGAATAACGCAAGGTAATCAGCGGCTGCAAACTGGCAATAGCATCTAAGCGCTTAGCGGTTTCCATATTTTGCGGTTCATCGACAATAACGATAGGGTTGGTCGCTTGGATATATTCAATCGGGGCTATGCCTTGCTCACGAACTTGGTTGATGATGTTTTGGTCTTTGGCAAAGGCGTCAATGTTCATGACCAAGATTTGCACGGTTTGACTGGTGGCGAAATCGCGTAGCTTATTTAGATTTTTGCTATCGTATATACGCGCATCCACGCGAGTATTGTCATACAAGGCGGCAAAGTGCGCTTTGGTCATCTCAATAGACTTCATCACGCCTTCACGGATCGCCACTGACGGTACGACAATCACAAATTTACGCATGCCATAAGTCTGATACAGCTCGTAGATACTACGCAGATAGACGTAAGTCTTGCCCGTGCCGGTCTCCATCTCTATAGAGGCGTTAAGTCCATATTGAGCAAGGTTTTTGTCGTCGTCATAGAGCGTGGTTGACGGCTCGATATTATGTTCACGCTGCACGGCTTGGATATTATCCAACACTTGCTCAGCGCTGATAATGCGCTGATTGGCTATGGCTTGGCTGGTAATGTGTTGACTGATCACCGTTCTATTGCTTGCCACATTTATCGGCTGAGCTAAGGCAAAGTTATCAAGCGCGGCACTCGTATCAAGCGACGGCTGACCACGAAAGATATCAACCACGGCATTGATGGCGTGACTTTGGTGTTCAAGGTTGGACTCAAAGGTGAGGGTTATCATGGTGGTTTTGGCACTTTTATATTGGCTTTATTGATGGTTTTTAGGCTTGATTTGAACGACTAGGGGTTGCTTAGGAGTTCATTTTGTTAATTTCGTATAAACACTGGTAATAACTAGCTTTTAGATTTGGTTCTTTTATACCCTTTCTCTTCGTTGTATATCATAATGTTTATGGCTGTAGTAGATACTCCAACAAGAAGTGCTATAGATAGACTGATTATAGGTACAAGTGCATCTTCTACTGTAAATAGTATGATGGTCATAGCTAAAATTGGTAAAACAAAACTTAATATAAGTATTATTAACTTTAAGTTATAAACTCTATGGAACGATGGTTCAACTTGATTATTTTTTGACTCTTCACTCACCCACTTCCTAAAAATAGTAGCGGCTGTAAAATCGCAACGATAACCTACCGCTAAAATCATATCGAGATTATAGTATTTCTGGCTTCTACCAACATCTAAAAAACCTGTAAAATCTGGTATCGTAAAGAATCTACTGACTTCATATCGCAAGTATCTATTGTCTTCACAAATATCTTTTAAATATTGTAAAACACATTCAGTAGTTACTGCATTTGATAGTTCGGCTTTATATTTATCATTTTTAGAGGCTACATTTTCACACCTTGATACAAATAATTTTACAATCTGTTCTTCTGTCAACCAAGCTGAATTCTCAGTAAAAAGGACTTTTAGCTGTATATCTGTACTAGGGAGTTGATAGTTAGCTTGTCTCATCTTCTGATTGTTCATAACTATCTCCTAAACTGAAATACTTTAAGAATTAACCATTCCAGTATGAGTATACGATACTACCTACCGTCACTAATATACTAATTATTGTTAAAGAAAAATTAAGCTTTTTGCTAAAGCTAGCTTTGTTTTGAAGAAGTTTAATATTATGAGCAAGGTTCAACAAAATCGGCTGTTCAGAGTCACTTAAAACTAATTTTAATGCTTTAATCTGCGATAATAATGGCTGTGAAATATCGTTGTAAATTTCATCTGTATTATAGATTTCATACATGTTCTTGAAAAATACTAGCTTCTCTTCGTTACCTGATAAATTCTCATGAGTATGTTGAATAATTTTACCTATCAAGTATCTTAAATATTTGCTGTTGACTCTTTCAGACTTAAGCAAAATTTCTAATAATGAAATATCGTATTGAGCATACTCTTTAACATCGGCTATCTTCTTTGCTAGCCTTTTGGTTTTTAACTGCTGATAAGCTTCATCAATAATGAAAGGCAAAGCAAGTCCAAGCACCACTGCTATAACTAAAAAACTGCCATAAGTTATTATTTCGAGCATAGTATTCATAGACAACTTATATCAACGTAAAATTCATAACATAGTCCCTTTTACCCTAAACACACCCAACCACCAAACCAGCATCCTCAAACTGCAACACGATATTGGCCTTATTGGCATCATCACTAAAAGCTCTATCCATAATCAAAGTTTTATTCGGTGCGGTGGTGATAATTTGCGTGGCTTTATCAGTGGTCATGTCATCTAGGACTATCGCTAGGCTCATTGATATGCCTGCGCTCTCAGAACTGTCAGCATTATCATCACTATAATGTAGCGCATCGTTTTGGGTGACCAGATAATAGCCGTCATCCTTACTGACGGTGGCGGTCAAAGTATAGCCTTCTTTGAGCATCAGCTCGGTGATAATACCGTCAGTGGTAGCAGTGTCAACGATAGGGTCAAGGTGTTTCTCAAGCTGCGCCATTAGGCTGTCGGCATCGTAACTGGTGGGCTGTTGCCACGGGATAAAGTTACTGTCGGCAAGTTTGTACGCCTTAAAACCAAAATCAAGCGCCTTGCTATCGACGGATTCAGGCAGTTCGGCGATAATATGAGCAGCGGCACGGCGGATACGCTCTTTGGATATCTCAGCGATATTGGGCGGCATACCATTATTAACGCAAAACTGAAACTCGTCTTTGTTTTTTTGTTTATCTATACTTTCATCTATTTGCACCATGATAAATTTACGTACGCCACCATCCTGTACGTTTAAGTCCATGACTGCATGAGCTGTAGTAGATGACCCCGCAAAGAAATCAAGAATCAAGCTATCTTCATTGTCACTTAATAATTGAATCATTTTTTGAATAAACTCAACGGGCTTTTTGCCATTAGAAAACTTTACATCGCCTTCTTTTGTTATGTTATTCCATCCGATACCAGACCATAAAGTGCCTAACTTCTGTTTTTTGATTAGTTCACCATCTTCATCTCTCTCAGCAATGTCACTCAACCACGCTAATAAGTCTTTATTTCGACCTTTATAAAAAAGAGTTGTTAATTTACCTTTACTCCTTCCTGAGATTGGATAGTA
This sequence comes from Psychrobacter sp. Ps3, assembly GCF_022129275.1. Classification (NCBI taxonomy): domain Bacteria; kingdom Pseudomonadati; phylum Pseudomonadota; class Gammaproteobacteria; order Moraxellales; family Moraxellaceae; genus Psychrobacter; species Psychrobacter sp. Ps3. The sequence continues at coordinate 21,427 of NZ_JADQAL010000021.1, read as the reverse complement.
CTCTATACTATAGAAAGATTCATCGTTTCCAGTTGCGTCAATCACACGTTGTCTGATAGAGCTTTGAGCATTAGTATCTCTAAATATTTTCTCAAAGTATTTTTTGTATACCTCGTCTTCTGAAAGCTTTTCTTCTTTAGAAATATCTGTTATCGTTTTCATTACTACATTAGTATGTTTATAGATTTTTATGTCTTGATCAGAGCCATCTTTTATAGTGTCGAAATATTCTTTATCACCTTCCGACACTAATATTCGGGTATATTTCCAACTTTTACCTTTAGACTTGTAATCTAATATATGCGTCATCAAAGATTCTTTTTCGTAGACTTCTGAAAACTTATCAAAGAACTGATTATTTCTGGTATAGCATAGTAAATACTCTATATTCTTTTTTAACTTTTTATCTTCACCACCACCACTAGCTCCTGCTGTTAGTTTAGAATGAACTGATATTTGATTTATAAAATTTTCCTCGCCAAATATTTCGTCCATTAATAAACGTAAGTTTGCTACCTCCTCATCATCTATCGACACAAAAATAACGCCATCCTCTCGCAGCAAGCTTTTTGCCAGCGCCAACCTTGGATACATCATATTCAGCCAATTGCTATGATACTGACCGTTTTCTTTTCGATTTGATTGCATCCCATCGCTATGGGTCAGATTACCGTCTTCATCGGTTTGCCCTGCCCGCGCTTTGTAGTCCGCAATGCTCTCACTAAAATCATCGTCATAGACAAAGCGGTCATTGCCCGTATTGTATGGCGGGTCGATATATATCATCTTGATACGGCTGTGATAGCTCTTTTGCAGTATCTTTAGCACCGCCAGATTATCACCTTCGATAAATAGATTTTGCGAGGTATCAAAATTGACTGATTCATCAGGCTCTGGCACTAGCGTCTGACTGGTTGGGGTTTTTAGCTCACGATAGACTTGATGCTTGCCCGCCCAGCTTAGTCCATACGCCTCTTGCGCGGGTGCGATATCTTGCTCAGATAACAGCGCGGTGAGTTTATGGATATCAAGCTGACCTTCCCTAAACACCTCTGGCATTAATTGTTTGAGTTTGGCAAGGGTCATCTGTTGCGGGGTTTGGCTAGTAGGATGTATCGGATTGCTCATAGTTGCGGCTACACTATTCGTGAAAGGACAAGATGATTAAAGTATAGAAGTTAGCATCGGGACAGTATAACAATAGCGCTGTAGATCGTGCGACTTTTTCGGCTATTCAGGCGACAGTAAATGACGTTAATTTTTTAATCAAACATAGAAGCTCTACTATCTCCTAACCTCACTCATACGTCAGCTTATCGTAACCAAGCCATGCTAGTACTTTTCTTTATTATCGATATTGGTTACTCTAATTAAATCTTTGATTTTATGCTCTGTTTTCTACCTTTACAGGATATCTCCATGCGTTTGAATCAGCTCTCCACTCTCTCTCTATTGACCGCTGCTATTGGCCTTAGTCTCGCTAGCACCGCACAGGCCGCTCGTCCGCCTGCACCTGATCTATCTAATAGTGAGTTTCAGCAGTGCTTAGATGGACTCAAAAACTCTAGTAAGTTTCGTAGTGTCGATAGCTTCACCTTTAATAACTACCGCCCGACCCAGCCTGATCCGAGCGTGATTCAATCGCTGAACTATCAGCCTGAGTTTCAAAAAGACGTTTGGGATTACCTGTCGGCGCTAGTGGATAAAGAGCGCGTCGAAGACGGTATTCGTGCCAAACGCCAATGGCGTGATACGCTGCGCCAAATCGAGTCGCGTTATGGTGTCAAGCCTGAGCATGTATTAGGGGTATGGGGTGTTGAGTCCAACTTTGGTCAAACGCTTGGCAAAAAGCCTTTGTTTGAATCCTTAGCGACGCTGTCTTGTTTTGATCGTCGCCAAAGCTACTTCCAAGGTGAGTTTGCCAATGCGCTCAAAATCGTGCAGCGCGGTGATATCGCACCAAATGATATGACCGGTTCTTGGGCGGGGGCGTTTGGGCAGACGCAGTTTATGCCGAGTACCTTTTTAGAGCTGGCCGTTGATTTTGACGGTGACGGGCGCCGTGATTTGGTCAATAGCGTACCGGATGCTTTAGCTTCTACGGCTAACTTTTTGGATAACCGTGGCTATCGCAGCGGCGAGCCGTGGGGTTATGAAGTCAAGCTACCTGATGGTTACTGGGCAGCATCAGACCGTAAAAACAAAAAATCGATGAGCCATTGGCGTAATCAAGGGTTGACCCTAGCTGATGGTCGTCCACTGCCTTACGATTTAAATAGCGCCGGATTACTCTTGCCAGCTGGTATCGATGGTCCCGCTTTTTTAGTCGGCAAAAACTTTGATACTTTTTATTCGTACAACGCCTCAGAGAACTATGCCTTAGCGATTGCCCACTTATCTGATTTGATCACACGTGAGGACAGTAGCAAAACTGACTTTATCACCGCTTGGCCGACCGACGATCCAGGTATCAGCCGTCAGCAAGCCAAAGACATCCAGCAAGCGCTATTAGACGCAGGTTATGATATTGGCGGCGTTGATGGGATTATCGGGGATAATACCCGCACCGCGATTCAGCAATATCAAACCAGTCGCGGTATCTTCCCTGCTGATGGCCGCGCCGGACAAAAGTTTTATCGTACCATCATTGGCAGTGCCGCCCCTCGCCAAAGCCAGTATGGTAATCAATATAGCCAACCAGTCGGCAATCCGTCTATCAATAGTCAGTCTCTAAATCCAGCACCTGCCGATCGTATGGGTCAGCTGATTCAGCGGCAGACGACCACGCCTAATGTTTACTCCCCGCAGCCGTCTGTGCAAAGAACGATACAGCCTGCTAGTAACAATGGTAATATCCGCTATCGCCGAGTGACTAATAGTGATGGCAGCGTACGTCTTGAGCGTATTAACTAAACCCTATTAGACTTTATACTGACATAAAAAAACCACATCAACTTGATGTGGTTTTTTTAACTATTAGTTATTTCAGTTTATACAATAGGCGGTGGATTAGGCTCGCCATTATCGCCGCCCCAGTTTTCGCGGGCTTTGTCATCAAGATCAGCAGGTGTTTTTGGCTCCCACTTGCCGTTTTCTTTCCAAGTGTCATCGCCCCAATCTTCATCTTCTTCCTTTCTATCCAAGTCCTTATAGGCTTGACTCGGGTCGATACCGCGGCGCTTCATATCAGCGACTTGCTCTTCTAGCGTGCGAAACTGATCGGCATCATGCATGGCTTTTTCTAACCCATCAATCTCATGCTTTAGTTCATCACTTTTTGAGTTACTCATTATGCTCTCCTTAATCAAGTAAAAATCAAGTAAATAATTTACAGAATATATCGTATAAGACTAGCGTCTATTTATACTAAATAGTCATCAGACCTTATTTTATTATTCTTATATTCATAACAGCTACTTAATACAATCATTCCATACGATCATTTAATACGATTGTCTAACAACAGCTATTTTGTCTAACAGTCATTCCTATTATTATGAATATAGACAAGTTTAACAAGCGTTGGCACGTATGCTTTGTATTACGAAACGTAGCTCTGCTCGACTCTATTGCAATGTTAACGAATGCTTAGCGGTATTTTTCGGTGGTAAGAGGTGTTATAGACAAGAGGACTTTGAGCAGAATGCCGATAAGCGGCGCATGCTAATCTTGAGTAGAGGAGTGTTATCTATCCTTATCGTTGGCTTTATTTTCTGCTAATAACTTTTTGGCGTAGAAAGTCAGACTCCAAAGCTCCTTCGTAGAGCGCACCCCAGAGCCGGCGCTTTTTATCTGAATCCAGTTGGCGGCTACTAGTAGTCGTTGCAGCTCATCTAAATCGCTCTTTATAATCTGACAGCGAGCGACAGCATGAACTTTAGGCATCAGCCGTTTGATATCACGCTCAGCCTTAGCAGCAATTAACCGGTTGAATTGACTTTGCAGACCATAACTTGAAAAAACAGCAGGCATGCCGCCTAAAGCCAGCAAAACATCTTCCCAAGTGAGCGACATGGTCATCATAACGTCAGTTAAATTACCATCCTCGTAGGCTTGGGCACTATATTTGATATCGAAAGCTGCGCTCAGCTCGATCGTTGTAGTGACTCTATCGCTAGCTTCATAACGGTTATTAGTTTGGCGACGAGCACTTGCTAGATGACTTGCTTGAGGGTTTAAATTTCCTTGAGTATTCGCCACCGTGTTACTATCAAGGTCCCTAACCTTTATCCACTCTGGCGCTAAATTCGACTTTTCTATCATATCAGCGTGTATATTATTTAATAGCTGCTTAATGTCTGTATTGTCGTCATAATAGTGCACCTGATTGTTTTTTTGCTCTACCATACGAATAAAGCCTTTGAGGGACTCACTGACCACGTCCGGATCATAATGTCTTTTTATGAGCGTCATCATAGGCTTGATGCGAGCCTTGGCATTGAAGTAACTCAAATGCATTTGACTAAATCCAGTATTTTGCACCGCGCCATAGCTATCGCCAATCACCATCAGTACATAATCACAAGCATCAACGCATTGCCGACCGTATAACGCTGACTGTGATAGATGCGTTGAGAGATCATACGTCAGAAATGCCCGCGACTGAAAAAACACTGCCAAACTATCCAAAATCAGGGGCTGACTGTGGGCAACGCAGATAACATGAATGTGATATCGACGGTTTGACAAAGTGACCTCTACAGTATTTAGCGATGCTCATGCTCATGCTCTTACTTATGCTTGCAATCATACTTGCTACTTGCATAGTGTCTAAACATGGCTTTATTATTATATATTTATCCTAACACAATACAGTTAGGCGTTTTTTCAATACTCAACCGAGTTTTTAGATATTTTTCTTATTAGGCGATGTATTGAATATTGATGCGCTCACCAAGCAGGCGCTTGATAACTTGACCCAAAGTCTCATCATACTTACTGGCATAAAGCATTAATGCGTTGTTCATCTCAGTGTTATCTGACGCCGCTAACAGCTGTTTTTCTATTAGCAAGGATCGCACTCGAGCAGCGATTGCCTGTCCTGAATCTACTACCGTAATCGGCAGCTGTTGCTCAGCTATCGCTTGCAACAAAAATTCCTTAAAAAAGGGATAGTGCGTACAGCCTAGCACTAAATAGTCAATACCGTCATCAGCCAATTGCTGTAGCTGTTGCCGCAAGCGAAGAGCCGTTGGCGAGATGATAGGCATCCCCGCCTCAACCCACGGCACTAATTCTGGATCGAAGTATTTGCTCACTGCTATGTTGCTCGGCTCAGCCACCTCTTTGATGACTTGATTGAGTAAAATCCCCTCAAGAGTCGCTTTGGTTGCCATAACAGCGACACGGCCGCTAAGACTACCTAACACCGCAGGCTTGAGCGCTGGCACTAACCCTACGATAGGTATCTGCGGGTAGCGCTCGCGGGCTGTCGTCAGCGCATGCGCAGACGCGCTATTGCAAGCGATGACGATAAGCTTGCAGCCTTGCTCATATAACCAATGCACTGCGGTTAGCGTCAACGCTTGGATATCTTGGCTGTCGCGATTACCATACGGGACGTGCTTGGTATCGGCATAATACAAATAACGCTCGGCAGGGAGCTGCTGAGCCAAATGCAGATACACAGACAAGCCGCCTATACCTGAATCAAAGACGCCTATTGGTGCTTCATTAAGAGCTTGATTTGACATTTGCTCTGGTACGCAAGTTGAGGCCGCGTTTAGCGCATTATCCATCTTATTTATAGTACGAGCATTGCTTAGCTCGCCATTAGATGCTGCTTGGTTATTCATTTTGGCCATATTGTTTTTATAAATAGTAGTGTCATCAATAATGAGCTCTAAACCGTTAGCCATAGCGTCGTCATTTATAGCTTACCCTTTGTATACTCAAGTTGTCTCATAGCTTAACTATCGCCGGTTATCCATATCCTAGCGTACTGGCACTTTTATCAGATTAAGAGTATATACTAGATAACGATGATTTATTCTCAATCTCGACAAAACATAGTGAATAGAGGATGAAATGAGTTTTGGGTCTTATAAATATCACTCACAAGCGGTAAAAGCTGGAAACTAAACTAAGCCTTTATAGTGCTGGCCTTTATAGTGCTGGCCTTTAAAGTACTAGCCTTTATAGCACTAGCCGCTATAGTTTAATTATTCATCTTCAGGCATGGAGAGCTGATACTCTTGACCACCACTTTTTAAGGTCAAAACCGTCGTTCCTGCCTGCTCACTCAGCGTACCGATGTCTGTTAAATGATAAAAAGTATTGCGACCGATCAGCGCCTCTAGACCATTACGTACCATCATATAAGGGCGAATTTGCTCATCAGCATCATTGTGAGTGTGAGAATCGTCTTTGCTATCAATATGAAAAGCCCGTAGCTCTATAGGATGCTTGGGATCTAGGCGGACGACATCGCCGGTTGAGGTGGTAAATTCAAGCCAGCTGACACCTTCTTCGTTGACGATACCGACATCATTGATGAGCAGCGGCGCGTCTTCGACGGTGATGCGTAGTTTTTGTACTGGTGTTTTCAGAAAATACTCTGCTTTGCCGCCTTGATCTTCTTTCCATAAAATAGTTGCAAATAGACTGACTAGTGACTCACGCGTCATATGTGTACCTTCGTGCCACCATTCGCCATTGGCTTTTATCACAAGGTCCATATCCATAACCTGTTCAGGATGCCATTTTTCTAACGGCGGTATACTACGACCTTGACGAGAGCCTGCTGATGACTTTAAATAGTGGCTAAGCGCCTCCATGTTAGTTAGGTCCGATGGCATATCCTGCATGGCTTTGGCGGTATCGTCAGTATTTTTTCTGTCGGATTTATTACTCTTATCCATAAGGCAGTTTCCTTGTTAGCGATATATTATTCATTAAAGTTTGCTATAGATGATTGAGTGATACGTTTTAGTTTTAGGTCAAGCGGCTCAATATCTTTATACTCATGATAGTGTTTACGCCTCACCTTAACATTGATGTCTATAAATGCGTATCGTGTTTGTGGTGTTTTTCTTTTATAATGAGTAACGATTTTTTGAACCAGTTGTGTGAGCGTCCCTTCAATTACGATCACAAAGACAGCTTTATCGAGTAGCCCAATATCTTAGACAGCAAATAGAGCAAGTCTTATTCAATGACATTGCGAATAATGTTCTGAGATAAGCCACTAAGAATTTAGGAGTAGGTATGCAAGAACAAGACAAGCAAGTGCCAGTTGTAGATGCAGAATCTGATATCACTAATGAGGTGGTAACGACAGAAGCTACTGAAGTAGAAGCAAATTCGGTGGATAAAGCAGAAATAGTGGCAGAGCCAGTCGCCGAAGAAGTGGTTGTCGAAGAACCTGTAGTTGCCGAAGAGCCCGTTGTCGAGGAAACGGCTGTAGAAGAGTCCGTTACTAACGAGCCAGTCGTTGAAGAAGCAGTTGTCGAAGAGCCCGTTACTGAAGAACCAGTCGCCGAAGAAGCAGTTGTAAAAGCAACTGAGCCAGAACCAGAACCCGAGATTGAACGCGAATCAATGGAGTTTGATGTTATCGTTGTCGGCGGCGGACCCGCTGGCCTATCTGCTGCTATTCGTCTGCGCCAACAGGCTATCGCAGCGGGTAACGATGAGTTTATGGTTTGTGTGGTCGAAAAAGGTTCTGAGTTTGGCGCGCATATTTTATCAGGCGCGGTTATCGAGCCGCGCGCCCTAGATGAGCTGATTCCGGACTGGAAAGAGAAAGGCGCACCGCTTAATGTCCCTGCGATTGAAGATCGCGTTTATATGCTTGGTTCGGCGACCAAAGCCACAAAGCTTATGGATTCAGTGGTTCCAGCCCTCATGCATAATGACGGTAATTACATCGTCTCACTAGGTAATGTCGTACGTTGGCTCGCTGAGCAAGCTGAAGAGCTTGAAGTGATGATGTTCCCAGGCTTCCCTGCTGCTGATATTCTCTATAATGATGATGGTTCGGTCAAAGGTATCTTGACTGGCGATATGGGTGTTGCCGCTGACGGTGAAGAGAAGCCAAGCTTTGAGCCTGGTTATGAGCTCCTAGCAAAATACACTATCTTCAGCGAAGGTAGCCGCGGCCATCTAGGCAAACGTTTGATCAGCCGTTTCGGACTTGATAATGACTCTGACCCACAGCATTATGGTATTGGCCTAAAAGAGCTTTGGGACATCGATCCTGCTAAGCATGAAGAAGGCGTGGTACTGCATGGCTCTGGTTGGCCGTTGAGTGATACCGGATCTTCTGGTGGTTGGTGGCTCTATCATGCCGAAAACAATCAAGTCAGCTTCGGAATGGTCATCGACTTATCTTATTCTAACCCGTATATGTCACCGTTCGATGAGATGCAGCGCCTAAAATTGCATCCACTTATTCGCGATATCTTAGAAGGCGGCGAGCGTATCTCATATGGAGCACGAGCGCTGACCAAAGGTGGCCTCAACTCTTTACCCAAGTTTACCTTCCCAGGTGGCGTGTTGGCAGGGGATGACGCTGGTTTCTTAAACCCAGCCAAAATCAAAGGTACGCATACTTCTATGAAGTCGGGTATGCTCGCTGCTGAAGCTATCTTCGAAGCGATAGAAGCCGGCCGTCAGCATGATGAAGTAGTCGCTTATAGTACGATGTACAAAGAGTCTTGGTTGTATCAAGATAACTATGAGGCACGTAACTTCTCGCCGGCTATGCACCGTATGGGTCAATGGATGGGCGGCGCGTTCAACTTTATCGATCAAAACCTGCTTGGCGGTAAGATGCCTTTGACGATTCATGATAACTCGCATGACTATCATCACTTAGAGCGTGCAGCTCATGCATATCAGCCTACTTATCCTAAGCCTGACGGCAAACTTATCTTTGATAAACTCTCTTCAGTGTTTATCTCAAATACGAACCATGCCGAAGATCAGCCTGTGCACTTGAAGCTAACAGACCCAACGGTACCTATCGCTATTAACTTACCCTTATATGCTGAGCCTGCGCGTTTATACTGCCCAGCTGGAGTTTATGAAGTGGTGAAAGATGCCGAAGGCGCTAAGTTCGTTATCAATGCGCAAAACTGTGTGCATTGTAAAACTTGCGATATCAAAGACCCCTCGCAAAACATCACTTGGGTAACCCCAGAAGGCGGCGGTGGTCCTAACTATCCGAACATGTAAGCACTATCCAGACATGTAAGCACTAGCCAAACAGGCAAGCATTGGCTTTTAGGGAAACAACACTAAAAAACCGCTCTTATCTAAGAGCGGTTTTTTATGCTTATGCAAAGTAAAGATAACGTCTCGGCAACGCCCAGTTAACGCTTAGTCAATCCAAGCATCACGGTTGGCCTCGTCTTTTAATTTAACAAAATCATCTGGATCAAATTTGATTTGATCGCCAGTCTTGCCCGCTTTGACCTGACTCTCATAATCACGCAGTATTCTAAGTGCCACTGGCGATAACAACATAATAGCGATTAAGTTGGTCAATGCCATAAGTCCCATTGATAGATCAGCAAAGTTCCATATGGCAGGCAAGCTGGCAATAGCGCCGACAAATACCATTGCTAAAACCATAAAGCGGAAGATCATAATCATCACCTTGGCATTTTTACTACCAGAGATGAACTCAAGATTAGACTCACCATAGCTATAATTAGCAATGATGGAAGTAAACGAGAAGAAGAAAATCGCAATGGCCACAAAGATAACACCCCAATCACCGACGTACTGAGATAGAGCCAACTGCGTGAGCTGAATACCTTCTTGCTCGACATTGGGGTCCACCACGCCTGACAGTATGATAATCGAAGCGGTGGCCGTACAGATGACTAGCGTATCCATAAACACCCCAAGCATCTGCATAAAGCCTTGCACCGCTGGATGATTGGGATTGGTTTGGGCAGTAGCCGCCGCATTAGGCGCTGAACCCATACCAGCTTCGTTAGAGAATAGACCACGCTTAATCCCATTAATGATAGCTTGAGCGATACCATAACCTAACACTCCGCCCGCTGCTTGCTCAAAACCAAATGCGGATTTGACGATTAAAGCAATCGCTGCAGGGAACTGGCTAAAGTTAGTAATGATAATAAACAGCGCTAATAAGATATACAAAATCGCCATTATCGGAACGATTTTACCTGCAATACGCGCCACTGAGCGTAGACCACCGAATACTACTGGTGCCACTAACACTACTAACAACAAACCGGTCATCCAAGTCGGAATACCAAAAGCTTCATTCGTCGCTTGCGCGATAGTATTAGACTGCACGCCATTGAATGCTAAGCCAAAAGCAACTAGCAGACAAACGGAGAAAAATACCGCCATCCAGCGCTTGCCTAGACCTTTTTCGATATAATACGCAGGACCGCCGCGATAGACATTATCCGTATGGGGTACTTTGTAAGCCTGAGCTAAAGTCGATTCGATAAAGCTGGTCGACATACCGACTATTGCCGTTATCCACATCCAAAAGATAGCGCCCGGACCGCCTAAATAGATAGCAATCGCCACCCCAGCTAAGTTACCAGTACCGACGCGCGCGGCTATCGATGTCATCAAGGCTTCAAAAGAGCTGATGCCGCCATCTTTGCGTCCTTGATTAGACACCCATAACAGCTTCCACATATGTCCAAAATGCCGAAACTGCATAAAACGTGTCACTACAGTAAAGTACAGACCCGCGCCAATCAGTAAAAACATCAACAAGCCATACCATGGATTGCTAGCGATCAACCAATCATTATTACCCCAAATAATACTTACACCGTAGTTCACTATACTGTTGAACCACTCTGCAATACTTCCACCCATGATGTCACCTCTTCTCTTTATTATCGATACCAGTATTTATCCATAAAACCACTGTGTATCAATTTCCCCTATCACAAAAATAATTTATTGTCTAGACATCTAAAATAACCTTAGCAAATAAAATTGAGCTATCCGAATCACATCAAAAGATAATATTTGTATAATTATTTACTAAATAAATGATAGATATTTATTCTAAACTTCGTTGTCTTATTTGCCTTATCATTTTAATCTATCTTGTCAAGGGTACAGTCTAACTGTCTTTGCGCCTTTAACTCATCTCATAACTTGTTTTTATTTACAGTTTAAGCATACCGTTACCACAAAGTAATTTTAAATTACGTATTGTTAATTGACTCATTTTTGTATATATTCCTAATAAGTTTATGACTGTTCAGTATAGTCATCGATAAGCAAGACAATAACGAATGTTTAAATGTGCAAATTTTATTGTGATTTGACGACGCTTACATGTGATGACACTGTCACATATCAATTAATTTTTGATAAAACTGGTTAAGTAAGCCGTTAGTCGTTATGCTTGTACCCTCTATACTTGTAATCTCTATATAAGTATTGAGAGTCGAGCAAGTCTTTAGAGCCAAAATGGTTCAGCTTTATATAGATAGCACTGAGTTATGAGTGCGATAGACGTTAAGCCGCGAGTGTTAACTCTCAATCGTTAAGTCAATATGACTCATTAGCAGCGGCTCGACCATCTTGTTTTATTGTTAGGCAAAAGGAGTTGTCCTATGGAGAACCACAACGATCCATCCGGTTATTGGCGCGCCAATGTCCGTCTCATTTTAGGTAGCCTAGTCATTTGGGCACTATGTTCTTATGGATTCGCAATTTTATTGCGTCCCCTGTTAGCAGGTATCAGAATCGGTGGTACTGACTTAGGCTTTTGGTTCGCTCAGCAAGGTTCCATTGCCGTATTTATCATTCTAATTTTCTTCTACGCGTGGCGTATGAATAAGTTGGATAAACAATACGGCGTAGACGAGGAGTAGAGCATGAGCCAATATCTGATTAATATTCTTTTTGTAGGGGCGTCTTTCGCGCTGTACTTCGGTATCGCGATTTGGGCACGTGCTGGTTCAACCAGTGAGTTTTATGTTGCAGGCGGCGGCGTGCATCCAGTTGTAAACGGTATGGCTACCGCTGCTGACTGGATGAGTGCGGCGTCCTTTATCTCCATGGCAGGTCTGATTGCTGCTGGTGGTTATGGTGCTTCAACTTATTTGATGGGCTGGACAGGCGGTTATGTACTACTCGCTATGTTGCTTGCCCCATACTTACGTAAATTCGGTAAGTTTACGGTTCCAGATTTCATTGCCGATCGCTTTTATTCTAAGACCGCCGCTATGATTGCGGTGGTTTGTTTGATTGTCGCCTCCACCACTTACGTTATCGGTCAGATGACAGGTGCTGGTGTTGCTTTCTCTCGTTTCTTAGAAGTTGAAAACGATACCGGACTGATCATCGCCGCTGTCGTTGTCTTCTTCTATGCCGTATTAGGCGGTATGAAAGGGATTACTTACACGCAGGTGGCGCAGTACATAGTGCTAATGATTGCTTATACCATTCCAGCAGTCTTTATCTCGCTAGAACTAACCGGTAACCCAATCCCAGGTCTAGGCTTGTTCTCAAACCATGTTGAGTCAGGCATTCCTATCTTAACTAAGCTTGATCAAGTCGTCACTGACTTAGGCTTTACCGCTTATACCGCTGACGTCCCGAACAAGCTCAATATGGTGCTGTTTACCTTATCACTGATGATTGGTACAGCTGGCCTACCACACGTTATCATTCGCTTTTTCACCGTTCCTAAAGTGGCTGATGCACGCTGGACAGCGGGTTGGACACTAGTATTCATCTCGCTATTGTACTTTACTGCTCCAGCGGTAGGTGCGATGGCTCGTCTAAACCTCATTGATACGGTCTATCCACAAGGGGTTGCAGAAGCACCTTTAGAGTATGATCAACGTCCAGACTGGATGGCAACATGGGAAGACACAGGTCTAATCAAATATAACGATTTAAACAATGATGGCCGCATTCAGATGTATAACGATAGTGGCCTTGGCGCAGCGGAGCTGGCTTTAACCAATGCCGAAACCGAAGGTGGTGATGTTGGCGCGGCTACTACAGCCGTCGAAGAGGCTCATGTTGCCAACGATACTGCACTTGATGGACGTTTTGCTGATGCTGGCTGGGCAGGTAACGAGCTGGATGTGAACAATGACATCTTAGTACTCGCTAACCCAGAAATTGCGCAGCTACCACCTTGGGTTATCGGTCTGATCGCTGCAGGTGGCCTTGCCGCTGCACTATCGACAGCAGCCGGCCTACTCCTTGCGATTTCATCCGCTATCAGTCATGATTTGATTAAGCGTAATCTTAATCCAAACATCACCGATAAAGGCGAGTTGCAAGTCGCCCGTATCTCTATGGCAGTTGCCATTGTCGTCGCAACTTGGCTCGGACTCAATCCGCCAGGGTTTGCAGCACAGGTGGTTGCTCTTGCCTTTGGTATTGCTGGAGCATCCTTGTTCCCAGCACTGATGATGGGTATTTTCTCTAAGCGTATTAATAACTTAGGCGCTATCTGCGGGATGCTCACCGGTCTACTCACAACCTTAGTTTACATCTTTGTCTTCAAAGGTTGGTTCTTCATTAGTGGTACGGCGAACTTCCCTGATACTGCAGAGTACTGGTTGTTTGGCATCTCACCATTATCCTTTGGTGCTATCGGTGCGATACTGAACTTTGCCGTAGCCTTCGCGGTGTCTTACGCAACCAAAGCACCACCACTGCACATTCAAGAGCTAGTAGAGAGCGTACGTTCTCCGCGTGGAGCTGGCGGCGCAATCGACCACTAAGCTATTGTATAAACAGTGAAATCTATCGGTTATTTATCTATCACTCACAGGCAGCAACTGCTTGTGAGTGATTTTTTATTCGCTTATCACTATACCAGCACTGGCACAAACAGACTGTCTCTAAACTGTTTTGGTTATATTCAGTGCTGATCGCATTAAGGAAAGTTCTATGCTTTTTGAGTTTATCGCTACCATAGCCGCCGCTTTTGGCATGGCAGGTTTGGCCCTTGTTATAACTCACCTCACCAAAATAGCAGGCAAGCGCGCGCCAAAATGGCTAGTGCCTTTATTTGCCGCTATTGGTATTTTTGGTTTTCAGATTCATCAAGAGTACAACTGGTACCATCAGCAAGTCGCTAAGCTACCTGAGGGCGTAACCGTAGTAAAAACTGCCGAGAGCTCAGAATGGTTTCGTCCTTGGTCTTATATAAAACCGCAGATACTGCGTTTTATCGCGGCGGATAGCGGCAATGCTACGATGCACGTAGATAATCCAGATATGCGCTTGGTAAATTTATATTTGTTTGAGAGACGTCGAAGTGTGCAGCAGATACCGCAAGTGATTAACTGCGCTGCCCCTGCACGCGCAGATTATGTGTTTCAAGACAAGACAAGCGAGCTGACTCTCGATGAGCATGTCAAGCAGACGACTGCCTGGCGTCCATTAAGCACAGAAGATCCATTATATATCAATGTCTGCACAGATCAGACGTAAGAGCTTTATCAATAAAGGCGGCACGTGCTGTTGCAAGCCAATTGGCTTAGAGCGGCTTAGTCGTTTTATAAGCGTGCTTTGAGTTGGCCCCTATTAGTAATCCGGCGCACAGACCACCGAAATGCGCTGCAAAAGACACCCCTGGCTGCGGCATTAGACCTTGTTTAATGGTCAGCCAATACCCTGTTCCCATCACAATACAAGCAAGCAAATAGCCCCAACGCCGTGCAAAAACAGCGCCGCCTATCATATAGCCAAGCATCGCAAAACATAACCCCGACGCTCCAATATGAATGGTCAAGGGTGATGCTATCACCCAAGTGGCCACCCCTGAGGCGATAATAAGCTTCAATATTGTACGATAAGCATTGTTTTCAAACAGCCCAAACAAAAACAATATCTGCAATAATATAAAAGTATTGCCCATCAAATGAGCAAAATTACCGTGCATCGTCCATGACGCTATCACGCCTATCATACTACCCAAATCTAGGGTGCGCGGCACAATACCGAAGATATTCCATAAGCCAAATAGCACGCTTTCATTAAGAAAAAACATGCCCCACATCGGTACCAATACAAAAGCGTATAGCCCTATGACCTGCTTTATGCGTGTTATAACCAAAGATAGTATAGCTTGCCAATTCATCGATTGCCTCTTAACATTAACTGATAACCCTTCAAAACAGTGTTAGCATCAGTGAGAATACTTTATATTGTATCCAGCTGAAATGACTCATACCTTAAGTGCAAAAAGTGGTTGTACAGTTGGCTTGAAGGTCAATGTCGACGCCATCTCACTGGAGTCTAAATAGCTATTATCATGCAGTAGCGAGGTAGAACGATAAGGGACTAAAGCGGTCGGCATAAAGCGCCGCGCCGCATCTATGTGCTTTATAGAGTCGTCAAAGAAGATATGCGGGGCAAAGGTTTTGAGCACCGATGTTTTCTCAAGCCCTCCCAAGAAGAAAGCCATATCGACATTCACGCCCCACTCTCGCAGCGTTTTAATAGCGCGCAAATCAGCAGGTGCATTACGGGCGGTCACAAGCGCAATTTTGATTGGGGAATACTGTAAACCAGCCGGTAAACGTTCCTGTAAATTTGACAGTTTGATCAATAGCTCAGCATAAGGGCCCTTTTCGATCGGTAAGTCAATCATCTCAGCTTCCCTATCATGAAAAGCTTGTAGGCCTTTTTGTTTATACAATAGCTCCCCTGAGTCGTCAAATAACACCGCATCACCATCGAAGGCAATGCGTAGCTGATCGGTATCAAGCTCGTAAGTATTGACTGGAGTGGCGTCCAATATCGCACAAGCGCAAATGTTGGCATCGGCGACTTGCTGAGCGTCCTCACGGTTGGTCGTCAAAAACAGATCGACATTAAAATCTTTGATATATGGAGCGACAGGACTTCCGGATACAAAGGCGGAACGTGAAATATTCAAACCGTTGTCACGAATGGCATTGAGCACTTGAATGCCAGTATCAGGACTGCTCTTTGAGACGATGACGACTTCCACAAGTGGCGACTCGGTCGTTAAATCCGCTGATAGACAGTCGTTACAGTAATTATTTAGATTCAGCAGCGCTTTGATTAATGGATATCCTGCACCACTATCTAATGGCTGATCTTCACGCTTCGCCATATAATCGCGAAACTCCTTTACTGCCTCATCAGGGCGCTGCTGTAGTAGCTGTAAAAGGTGGTTCTCAGACTCCGTTAAATCAAACAATGCTGTCGCTGATATAGCCACTATTAAAGTATTGGTTAAATCGACTGCCATATTATCCGTTCTCTATTCTAAGCATGGTATTGGTTAATGCTCATCAGTTTAGCAATTAAACCTCAGTAGGTAAGTAAGATTTTTATTATTGGCTACTCTTTAATAGTAATCCCTTTTGTACTGACAATTAATTAAATAATACTTAATTATCACAATTACTTATTAATATAAACTATATAATAATATTGAAATATATCCTCCTGGCCTCAAATAAATAGCTAAGAGTAATAAATCAATGCTCACCAACAGATATTAAAAAATCAGGAGAGAATAATGAATAATACTGTAGCGAATAGCAAAAAAGATACTGTGACCCAATCGCGTCAAATCGAGCAGCTTTTTGCTGGGGTCGATACCCAAGACGGCGCTGGTGTTAAACTCACTCGCGTACTGACGCAGCAGCTGCAACAGCGCCTCGATCCGTACTTGATGCTCGATAACTTTAAAAGTGACAATCCAGATGATTATGTCGCAGGGTTCCCCAATCACCCGCATCGCGGCTTTGAAACCATTACTTATATGATTACAGGCCGTATGCGTCATCGTGATAGCGCGGGTAACGAAGGGCTATTACAGAACGGCGGCGTGCAGTGGATGACAGCGGCGAGCGGTGTTATTCATTCAGAGCTACCGGAACAAGAAGACGGCGCGATGGAAGGCTTTCAGCTGTGGCTTAATCTACCTGCTAAAGATAAAATGAATGATCCTTGGTATAAAGATTTCCAAAGTGAGGACTTGCCTAAATACACAACTGAAGATGGCGTAGACGTTACGGTAATCGCAGGTAGATCGCATGGCGTAGAAGGTGCAGTCACCCGCGACATTACTGAGCCGACGTATTTGGATATCCATTTACCAGCAGGAACGAGCTTTAGCCAAGCCATTCCAGCCGATCATAATGCGTTTGCCTTTGTATATCGTGGTAAAGTAGATATTGAAGGTAGAGAAGTACCAACTAAGACCATGGCTATCTTAAAAAATGATGACAATACGGATGGCGTTACCATTACTGCTGATAGTAGTGAGGATACCAAAGTGATCTTAATCACTGGTCGCCCACTACGCGAGCCGATTGTGCAATATGGTCCGTTTGTCATGAACAGCCAGCAAGAAATCATGCAAGCGGTCACTGATTTCCAAAGTGGTAAGTTTGGTGAAGGGGCTTAGTTATTAACTAAGTGCTAGCTTAGTTTGTAAATACTCTATTATTCTCCGGTTAATGGATTATAAGCAGTTACACAGAGTTTGGGAAAGGCTCGATAGCCTAGCGCTGTTTTTCACCACCTGCTAAGGTCTATATCATCAATCTCTCTCAACTACTTCTCAATACCACCCCACCCTGCTTCTGGATAACGCTCGCCAGCAATATTACAGGGATTAAATAATTCATCCAGCTCATCTATTTGCTCGGACTTAAGCGTAATCTTTACTGCTTGGGCATTTTCTATGAGATATTTTTCGTGACGTGTACCCGCGATAGGAATGACATGCGGATGTTTATTTAGTAGCCATGCCAGACAGAGCTGGGCATTACTGTATTGCCATTCGGTAGCTAGCTTACTGAACTGCTTTACTATCTGCTGATTATTAGTGAGCGCTTCTCCCTTTAAGCGCGGTACAGCATGACGAAAATCGCCTGCTTCCAAACTCTCAGTATCAAGCTTACCGGTTAAAAAAGCCCGTCCCAATGGACTATAAGCGACAAAACTGATATCCAACTCACGACATGTCTCTAATAGCTCCTCTTCTGGTTGCCGCGACCAGAGCGAATACTCGCTTTGTACCGCTGTGATAGGATGAATGGCATGCGCTTGACGCAAAGTCTCGCTTGAAACCTCAGATAGACCGATACCGCGTATATCTCCTTGCTTTACTAAAGCGCTTAACGTATGCATCATGTCTTCAATCGGCGTGTTGTGGTCACGGCGATGGCAATAATATAAGTCAATATAATCTGTGCCCAACCGCTGTAAAGAATTATGGCAAGCTTGCTTAATATAATCAGGGCTATTATCTAAACGACGCTCATATTGACCTTTGGCACGGACAATACCGAACTTAGTTGCAATCACTATTTGCTTTCGCTGCGCTTTATGTGCAGCTATAAATTGTCCTAGTAACGTTTCATTGTGACCAAAACCATAAGTATCAGCGCTATCAAAGAAATTAATGCCAAGCTCAAGTGCTTTATCAAGTAACGCTAACGATTGACTATCGTCACTGTCTCCATAGAATTCACTCATGCCCATACAGCCAAGACCAATGGCTGAAACGGGCTGATTAATATGCTGTAATAATCGTGTTTGCATCTTATTCCTCACATTTATTTTATACAAAATAATTCATGTCAATCATGCTTCAATGACTTCTCTATAAGTAGTCAGCGCATTCATGCAGGCAGGCACTCCTGCATAAATTGCCATTTGAATGACAATCTCTAATAATTCTTGCTGGCTGACGCCGACATTTAATGCAGCTCGCATATGTAGTTTCAACTGCGGCGCAGCATGACCTAAGGTAATCAATGAGGCCACCGTTATCATCTCTCGAGACTTTAAATCTAGCCCAGGGCGACCGACTACTGCGCCAAAAGCGTAATCAGTAATCAATGCCGGTAAATCGGCATCCAGCTCAGCCAAATGATTGGTGACATTATCAGCAAGACCGTCTTGCAACTGGTTCATAATAGATTTGCCATGTTGGGTAAGTGCACTATCAGCCATAAGGCAGTTCCTTTGAATTAATAAGTAAATCGATAACTTATAAATAGTCTAATCCAAATAATGCACAGACAATAGATGATAAAAAAACAACTACTGTGCAATAATGCACAGTAACTTAAAGACTCTAATTATAATAACGAGTAGCTCAACTTTGAAGATAACAGTAAAAATTTAAAATAAAAGGCAGGCTCTAATAATGGATTGGCATGATTTGGCATATTTTGTTTGCTTGGTAGAACAGCAAACGTTGACAGCTTGTGCAGAGCACTTAGGCGTACAACACAGTACTGTATCTCGGCGTATTGAGAGCCTCGAACAAGCACTATCTTTGACTTTATTTGATCGTTTAGGGAAGCGTTATATACTCACTCAGGAAGGTGAGCTTTTGTATGCTCAAGCGGCAGAAGTACAAAAAGAGATTATCACCTTCGAACGAATGGCAATCAACCAAAATGCGATGCAAGGCAGTGTCATCATATCAGCACCACCAGTGTTGGCAAATGAAGTGTTAATACCGGAACTGCCTGCCTTTCGTGAACGCTATCCCGATATCGTACTGCATGTGCGCGGTGATGTTCATTTTAGTGATTTGTACCGCAAGGAGGCTGATATTGCACTACGCCTAAGCCGGCCTACACAGGACGACTTACTTATCCGCACAATATCTCACGTAAATTATGGCTTCTTTGCCCACCGAGATTATATTGAGCATACACCAATTGAACAGTGGCAATTAATTGAGTTTCAGGCTAACGCGCGCCTATTTAACTGGTTGCAAAATCTAATACATAAACATTCCTATCCTGTCATTTTCAGCAGTAATGACTTGTACGTAACCTATAGCAGCGTGTGTCAGAAATTGGGTATTGCTATCTTGCCTTACTTTTTAGCGGCTAAAAATCCAGCCCTATTACCGATTAATCCAGTTGATAGGGCGGTCATGATTATGCATGAAATAGCAACTACTGCTAGCCATGCATATATAGACAAGCAAGCTATACCTTTGGTTCAATCGCAACCTTTATACGTAGTCATGCATCCTGATGTACGGCGCTCTGCGAGGGTCAGGGTCGTTGCAGAGTGGTTAGGGTCTGTGTTTGGTAAATAATGTTATAGCGAGCTAAGCGTTGAAAATTACGCTGGAATTATGGATTAGTTTAATATATCTTCAAAAATAAATTTTGCTCAATCTAATTAAACCACTACGAGAAGCTAGTAACGACTTATAAAAGCGGGCTAACAAAGAATCTGACTATAAAATAAACCTTATATCTAGAAACTATAAAGCGACTCGATGTTTACGCCGCTAATTTATCATCTAGGGGCTGTAGTAGATAAGGATTAAATATCACACCATTTTCTCAGGATTTTCAGCTGATTAGATGGTGAACCATAGTTAAATCTAAAATCACACTCTTTTAAAAATAAATGGAAGTTCTTCTTATCGATTCCATTATACTTTCTGAGTATTCGTTTAGACTGATTCCAAAAGTTCTCAATGCCATTGATGTGATTGTTTTTACCACAAGTAAACTCTTTAGAGTGATTGACTCTGAAATGTTTAAACTCACTCACATCCAGTGCATTGTAACTTCGATAGCTATCTGTATAAACAAAGCTGTCAGGCTTGATGTTACGCTTAATAGCAGGCATTAGGGTAGTCTGTTTGGTGTCTGCTACGACAATGGTATACACCTTACCGTTTCGTTTTAGAATCCCAAATACAGCGGTTTTACCAGCAGCCCCGCGACCTCTTTTGCCTTTGCGTACGCCACCAAAGTAACTTTCATCTAATTCGACTTCGCCATCAAAAAGCTCATCAGCTTGTAATGAGAGATGATGATCTATCACAAGTCTTATTTTATGATAAAAAAGTGCAGCACTGTTAGGCTGAATATCAAGCAAATCTGCGGCTGTTCTAGCAGTCACTTCAGCTGTGAAAAACTCTAACAGCCTTCGCTGTACTTTTTTACTGAGTTTACAACGGGTTATCTTCATAAAAGTAGTCTAGCATAGTGCTTATCTACTACAGCCCCATTACTTAAATTATAAACGAACCACTCTATTCGTAATATAAAGTAATCTTGCTAAAAAATGAGCTATCAATTCTTACATCCATTCTTGCTACAAGTGATTCTTTCTGAGCTACTAACCCAATGATCAGGGTGTAGCTTGGTATCAGAACCGCAACCAGTATGCCCACCTTTAGTTCCACTATGAACTTCACCAGTTGGTGTATGTTTGACTGCCATTGTACTTCTCCATTTAAAGTGATCAAAACAGTTATGTATAATAACTGAACTTAAGTATAGCCCAAAATACTCTATGAAGTACAACCGAATTTTATTTCCTAAACTACATTCGTATAAGTAATTATCATTAATTTAGTAAAGTAAAGTATAAAAAAAGCCCCCTTAACTTAATTGTTAAGGGGGCTTTTAGGAATAGAGAGCTGACGATGACCTACTCTCACATGGCCGGAGCCACACTACCATTG